>NZ_JAAGNB010000057.1:0-36128 GCF_010550475.1 Amycolatopsis sp. SID8362 | reverse complement strand
GCCGCCTCGACGTCGACTTCGCCGATCGGCCGCGCGGGAGCGCTGGGCGCCCCGGCCGCGACGCGCTGGATGGCCGGCCTGGCCGGCACCCCGCGCTCCTCGAACGAGCCCCATTCCTGGCACTCCGGACACCGGCCCAGCCACTTGGCCGCTTCGTACCCGCAGCTGCCGCAGCGGTAGGTGGTCCCTTTCTTCACCCCGCGAGGCTAGCGGGGACCACCGACAAAACCGGGGACCTACTCCTTGGCGTGCGCCGGCGCGGCCACCGGCAGCTCGACGGTGACCGGTCCGGCGTTCTTGAAGACAAACGTGACCTTGATGACCTGACCTGGCCACAGCGGCTGCTTCAGCGCCGGCAGGGTCACGGTGGCCTGGCCGACCTTCTCGGGCGCGGTCGGCGTCGCCGCCGGGCCGGAGGACGGGACCTCGGCGGTGGCCGTCGCGGTCAGGTTGCCCGGGCTGGCGGTCGCCGAGCTGCTGCCGGCCGCGGTCGGCGTCGACGAAGCCGACGAGGACGGCGAAGCCGGAGCCGAGGTCTGCGCCTCGTTGGTCGATTCGACGGCGTCGTCCGGGCCGACCACGAGCGAGTGCGCCGCGACGACGTCCTTCGAGCCGCCGATGGTGGCCTGGGTGCCGTCCTCGGTCGTGACCGAGACGAGCGAGTCGTCCTGGGCGCCCTGGTTCACGATCGTCAGCGTCAGCGCCGGGGTCGCGCCCACCGGGTAACCGGGGCCGGACGTCGGGTACTGCACGGCGGCGTTGCGCAGGACAATGGTCTTGACCTGGGCGTACGTACCGTTGACAGCGGGCTGCTGCGAGTCGGTCTGGGTGATCTGACCGGCCCCGCACCCGGCGAGCACGAGCGCGGCACCGAGCGCCAGCACGCCCGCGCCGAGCACGCGACGATTCTGCAGCCTCACGTCGCAGTCCTTCCCTTTTCACGGCCTCGTCCGAGCGAAGACTAGCCGGGGGCGATCTCCGGCACCGAACCGGTCCGCGTTGCGCCCAAGATCAACCGTCCAAAAAGGATTTCGCGATACCTGCCGAAACGCTTCCCCGCTACCTGCGTGAGCACGGGGGTCCGACGTTTGTCAACCCCCGCTCAGGCCGCTGACCTGCGAGGACGAGTCCGGCCCGCTAGGTGGGCACTGGCGGCCCGTGCTAGGATGGAGTCAGCGAAAGGGGCAGAGGACACATGGTTTTCAAGGTCGGAGAGACCGTCGTCTACCCGCACCACGGTGCCGCACTCATCGAAGCCATCGAGACCCGCGTGATCAAGGGCGAGGAAAAGAAGTACCTCGTCCTCAAAGTCGCGCAAGGGGATCTCACGGTTCGCGTGCCCGCTGACAACGCCGAGATCGTAGGCGTACGCGATGTCGTCGGGCAAGAAGGACTGGACAAGGTCTTCGACGTTCTGCGTGCTCCCCACACCGAAGAGCCCACCAACTGGTCTCGTCGGTACAAGGCCAACCTCGAGAAGCTCGCCTCCGGCGATGTGAACAAGGTGGCCGAAGTGGTGCGCGACCTCTGGCGGCGAGAGAAGGACCGCGGACTTTCAGCCGGCGAGAAGCGCATGCTGGCGAAGGCGCGGCAAATTCTGGTCAGCGAGCTCGCGCTCGCGGAGGGCACCGACGAGGACAAGGCTGAGGTCCTCCTCGACGAAGTTCTGGAAACCGCGACGGTCTGAGCCCAAGGCAGCCTGCTCGTGGCTGCCTCTACGATCGCGAACCGATGAACGTCGTCGTGATCGTGACCGTCGCACATCATGCCTCCGACTGGGAGCTCGCTCTCACGCCGGTCCATGGTGAGGCGCTACTCACGCACACCGTGCGGGGGCTGCTCGACGTACCGGAAATCTCTTCGGTGCTCGTGGCGGCCCCCCAGCGGTGTGCGAAGTCGTATTCCGAAGCCCTCGACGGGCTTCCGTGCCGGGTCGTCCCCGGCTCGCTCCGGCAGGCCTTCGCCGTCGTCGAGCCCGAAGTTCCCCGTGACTCAGTTGTACTCCTCCATGACGCTCTGCGTGCCTTCATTCCTGCGCAAACCGTGCGTGACGTGATCGACGCCGTCGGTGACGCCGAGGTCGTCGTCCCGGTGTTGCCGATGGCCGACACGGTGAAGGTGACCGACGACGCGTCGCTCATCGTCGGCACGGAGGACCGCGCCCGCCTGCGCACGGCCCAGACGCCGATCGGCTTCACGCTCGACGCGTTCATCGCGGCCGGCTTCACGACGGCGGTCCCGGTCGGCGCGGCGACTGTGCCGGGCCACCCGGACGCGATGCGCGTCACCACCGATTTCGAACTTTCCCTGGCCGAGGCGATCGCGGCGGCACCGAAGAACGAGGAGACGCTGTGAGGATCGGCAACGGGGTCGACGTCCACCCGATCGAACCGGGCCGCGAGTGCTGGATGGCGGGCCTCCGGTGGCCGGAAGCCGACGGCTGCGCGGGCCACTCGGACGGCGACGTCGCTTCCCACGCGCTGTGCGACGCCCTGCTCTCTGCGGCCGGCCTCGGCGACCTCGGCGCGGTGTTCGGCACCGGCGACCCCCGCATGGACGGCGCCCACGGCGCGGACATGCTCGCCGAGGTCAGGACCCTGATCGAGGCGGCGGGCTGGCGCGTGGGCAACGCCACGGTCCAGATCGTCGGCAACGCGCCCCGGGTGGGCAAGCGCCGCGAAGAGGCGCAGGAGGTCCTGTCGGCGGCGGTGGGCGGCCCGGTGAGCGTGTCCGGCACGACGTCGGACGGCTTGGGCCTGACCGGCCGCGGGGAGGGCATCGCGGCCTTCGCGACGGCGTTGCTCCTGGCGGCCGAGTAGCACCCCGGCTCGGACCTGGCCCGGACGTCAGGGTTCCGGCAAAGTCGCGCCGGCGAGCGGGTGACCGGCCGCGTGGTCTGCCCGGCGTCGCGGGGATGCGCGGACCGGCCGTGCTGCCCGACTTTGCCGGGGCCCTGGCCCGGACCCGCGGAATAGGACCCCACCAGAGCCCGTTCGGCGTGATATGTCCCTCACCCTCCCGGACCCCGTCCGCGTGCTGATCGACGGGAAGAACTTCGCCACCGTCGCCACCCTCGACGCCGACGGCGGGCCGCAGACCTCCGTCGTCTGGGTCGGGCTCGACGACGGCGACCTCGTCTTCAGCGCGACCGAGGACCGGCGCAAGGTCCGCAACCTGCGGCGCGACCCCCGCCTCAGCGTCTCGATCACCGACGCCGGAAACCCGTACCGGCACACCCAGCTGCGTGGCACCGCCGAGATCACCCCCGACCCCGCCAAGGCGCTCCCCAAGACGCTGAGCCACAAGTACCTGGGCCAGGACCCGCCGCCCGAAGGCCCCGAGACCGAGCGCGTCGTGGTCCGGCTCAAGGTCGGCAAGATCGCCGGCAACGTCAAATAGGGTCCAGACCATGGGTGTGACATTCAACGAGGCCACCAAGGCCCTGCTCGACGGCCGCAACTACCCCGTCGTGGCCACCACCAACGCCGACGGCTCGCCGCAGAGCTCCGTCGTCTGGGCCAAGCGGGACGGCGACACCGTGCTGTTCGTGACCGTCCGGGGGCGGCGCAAGGAGCGCAACATCCGCCGTGACCCGCGGGTGTCGCTCTCCGTCTTCGACCTGGCCGATCCGGAGAACTACGTCGAGATCCGCGGCCGCGCCGAGGTCACCGCCGAGGGTGGGCCCGAGCTGAACGACGAGCTGGCGCGCAAGTACACCGGCGGGGTCTTCCCGCCCGAGCCGCCGGAGGTCGTGCGCGTGCTCGTTCGCGTCGTGCCCGAACACATCACAGGGCATTCGGCCTGATGTCCCCGATAGGCTGAAACCATGACCATCAAGGCGGTGTTGTTCGACTACTCCGGCACCCTGTTCCGGCTGGAACAGGACGAGACCTGGCTCGCCGACCTCACCGACCACTCCGGCTCGCCGCTGGACATCGAGGCGCAGGCCGAGCTGATGCGCCGGATGACCGCTCCGGTCGGTCAGGTCGTCGAGCTCGACGCCGAGCACCTGCACGCCTGGCAGCACCGCGACCGCGACCCCGTGCTGCACCGGAAGGTGTACCTCGAGGTGCTCGGCAAGTCGGGCGTCCCGCGGCGCGAGGAGGCCGTCGCGCTGTACGAGCGGCTCATCGATCCCAGCCAGTGGACGCCGTACCCGGACACCGAGGCCGCGCTGAAGGCCGCGTCCGAACGGGGCCTCAAGGTGGGGGTGCTCAGCAACATCGCCTTCGACATCCGGCCCGCCTTCACCGCCCGCGGGTGGGACGCCTACGTCGACGAATTCGTGCTGTCGTTCGAGGTCGGAGCGGTCAAGCCGGAGCTGGAGATCTTCCGCAAGGCGGTCGAGGGCCTCGGCGTGCCGGCCACCGAGACGCTGATGGTCGGCGACAGCGAGGAGGCCGACGGCGGCGCCCGCGCGCTGGGCTGCGAGTTCGCGCTGGTCGACCCGCTGCCGACCGCCGAACGGCCGGATGCCCTGCTCACGGCGTTGCGCGGCTTCGGCATCGGCTGAGGGCCTGCGACGCGGCTCACGCCCACCCCGTACCCTTCGAGGGTGGCCCTACACCTTTTCGACACAGCGACCCGGAGCGTACGGGAGTTCCACCCCGTCCGTAGCGGAACGGCGTCGATCTACGTGTGTGGTGCCACCGTGCAGGGCGTGCCGCACATCGGGCACATCCGCGGCGCCCTGAACTACGACGTCCTGCGCCGCTGGCTCGTCCACAGTGGACTCGACGTGCTGCTGGTCCGCAACGTCACCGACATCGACGACAAGATCCTGGCCAAGGCCGCCGACGCGGACCGGCCCTGGTGGGAGTGGGCGGCGACGCACGAGCGCGCCTTCGAGCAGGCCTACGACCAGCTCGGCTGCCTGCCGCCGTCGATCAACCCGCGCGCGACCGGGCACATCACCCAGATGGTCGACCTGATGCGGCGCCTGATCGACCAGGGGCACGCGTACGCGACCGAGGGCGACGTCTACTTCTCGGTGAAGTCGTTCGACCACTACGGCGAGCTGTCGCGCCAGGGTCTCGACGACGTCCAGCAGGGCGAGACGCCGACCCGCGGCAAGCAGGACCCGCGCGACTTCACGCTGTGGAAGAGCGCGAAGCCGGGCGAGCCGTCGTGGCCGACGCCGTGGGGCGACGGCCGGCCGGGCTGGCACCTCGAGTGCTCGGCCATGGCCACGGCGTACCTGGGCGCGGAGTTCGACATCCACGGCGGCGGGATCGACCTGATCTTCCCGCACCACGAGAACGAGCGCGCCCAGTCCAACGCCGTCGGAGACCCGTTCGCCCGCTACTGGCTGCACAACGCGTGGGTGACCATGTCCGGCGAGAAGATGTCGAAGTCGCTGGGCAACACCGTGACGATCCCGGCGATGCTGGAGCGGTACCGGGCGGTCGAGCTGCGGTACTACCTGGTGCAACCGCACTACCGGTCCAACATCGAGTACTCCGACGCGGCGGTGACCGAGGCCGCGCAGGGCTACCGGCGGATCGAGACGTTCCTGCGGCGCGCGGCCGGGTCCGGCGAGGTCAGCATCGGCACGCTGCCCGCCGAGTTCGCGAACGCGCTCGACGACGACCTGGCCACCCCGCAGGCGTTCGCCGTGGTGCACAACACGGTCCGCGACGGTAACGCCGCTCTCGACGCGGGCGACACCCCGAAGGCACTCGAACTCGCCGCGGCCGTCCGCGCGATGACCGACGTGCTGGGCCTCGACCCGCTGTCCGCGCGCTGGTCCGAGGCGGGCGGTTCCGACACGCCCACCAAGGAGGCGCTGGGCTTCCTCGTCGAAAGCCTGCTGGCCGAGCGCCAGCAGGCCAGGGCCGAGAAGGACTTCGCCCGCGCGGACGCCGCCCGTGACCGCCTCCAGCAGGCGGGCATCGTGGTGGAGGACACCCCCAACGGTCCTCAGTGGACCGTCAAGGCCGACTGAGCAACGCAAGGAAACTTTCACCATGGCAGGCAATTCGCGGCGCCAGGGCGCGATCCGCAAGACGGGCACCAAGAAGGGCGCCGTCGTCGGCTCGGGCGGCCAGCGCCGCAAGGCCCTCGAAGGCAAGGGGCCGACCCCGAAGGCGGAGGACCGCCCCGGGCACAAGGCGTACCGCCAGGCGAACGCCCAGACGAAGCGCGACCAGGCGCGGCAGAAGAAGGCCGACAAGCCGGAGCTGATCGCCGGGCGCAACCCGGTGGTCGAGGCGCTGCGCGCCGGCGTCCCGGCGACCGCGCTGTACGTCGCGCTGAACATCGAGATCGACGACCGCGTGAACGACGCCGTCCGGCTGGCCGGCGACAAGGGCATCTCGATCCTGGAGATCCCGCGCGAGGAGCTGGACCGCAAGACGAGCCGGGCCGTGCACCAGGGCCTGGGGCTGCAGGTCCCGCCGTTCGAGTACGCCCACCCGGACGAGCTGATGGCGGCGGCCCGCAACTCGGGCGAGGTGCCCCTGTTCGTCGCGCTCGACGGCGTGACCGACCCGCGCAACCTGGGCGCGGTGATCCGTTCGGCGGCGGCGTTCGGCGCCCACGGCGTGCTGCTCCCGGAGCGGCGCAGCGCGGGCATGACGGCGGTGGCGTGGCGCACGAGCGCGGGCACGGCGGCGAAGCTGCCGATCGCGGTGGCGACGAACCTGACGCGGCAGCTCAAGGCGTGGGCGAACGAGGGCCTGATGCTCGTCGGCCTGGACGCCGACGGCTCGGTCGACATCGACGAGCTCTCGCTGGCGGCGGACCCGCTGGTCATCGTGCTGGGCTCGGAGGGCCGCGGCCTGTCGCGGCTGGTCCGGGAGACGTGCGACGCGACGGTGTCGATCCCGATGGCGGCGGGCGTGGAGTCCCTGAACGCCTCGGTGGCGGCCGGCGTGCTGCTCGCCGAGGTGGCGCGACGCCGCCGTGTCGCCGGTCGGGTCTGACACCACCACCCGGTCGGGTTAAGGTCACCGTCGGATAAACCGAGGGGACCCGATGTCGTTCGTATCGCCACTTTTCCTGTGGTACTTCATGCCGGCGGTGCTCATCGCCGTCCTGGTGTGCCCGCGGAGCTGGCGCAACGGCATCATCGCGGTCGGCAGCCTGCTGTTCTACACGATCGGCGCCGGCGGGTTCGTGTTCCTGCTGCTCGGCTGCATGGTCGTGAACTTCATGGCAGGCCCGCTGCTGGCCCCGAGCCCGTGGGACGTCCACGGCGTCCGGCGGCGCCGCATCCTGATCGCGGTGGTCTCGCTGGACGTCGCGGTGCTGCTGGTCTGGAAGTACGCGGGCTTCGCGACCCAGCAGATCGCGGCGGTGGCGCACTGGTTCGGCGGCAGCGTGCCGGTCGCGAGCCTGGTGGTCCCGATCGGCATCTCGTTCTACACGTTCCACCACATCTCGTACGTGGTCGACATCTACCGCGGCGAGCGGCAGGCGCTGCGCAACCCGGTGTCGTTCGCGGCGTACATCGCGATGTTCCCGCAGCTGGTGGCCGGCCCGATCGTCCGATATCGCGAGATCGCCGACCAGCTCCCGCAGCCGCGCTCGCACCGCCTCGACGACATCGCGGCGGGCTTCCCGAGGTTCGCGCTCGGCCTGTGCAAGAAGACGATCATCGCGGACTCGCTGAGCCCGTTGGTCGAGGCGTGCTTCAAGGTCCCCCCGGACCAGATGACGTTCGCCACGGCCTGGCTCGGCGCGATCGGCTACACCCTGCAGCTGTTCTTCGACTTCTCGGGCTATTCCGACATGGCGATCGGCCTCGGCCGCATGCTGGGCTTCCGCCTCCCGGAGAACTTCGCGCGGCCGTACTCGTCGGTGACGATCACGGAGTTCTGGCGCCGCTGGCACATGAGCCTGTCCCGCTGGTTCCGCGACTACGTGTACATCCCGCTGGGCGGCAACCGGAACGGAGCGGCCCAGACGTACCGCAACCTCTGCATCGTGTTCGTCCTGACGGGCTTCTGGCACGGCGCCCAGTGGACGTTCCTGGTGTGGGGCTGCTACCACGGCGCCCTGTTGGTGATCGAGCGCCGCTTCGGCCTCGACCTCGACCCGGCGGTCCCGTGGAAACGCCACCTGCGCCGAGCCCTGACGATGCTCCTGGTGGTGTTCGGCTGGGTGTTCTTCCGCTCGGCGGACCTGGGCCACGCGTTGTCGATGATCGGCCACATGCTGATCCCGGACTTCGAGGGCTTGGGAGCGGGCGTGGAGCAGGCGTTCACGAACCAGCGCCTGGTGCTGCTGCTGGCGGCGTTGGCGGTGTTCCTGCTCCCGGCCCACCCGGTGACGGGCCCGCTGCTGGAGTCGTCCCGCAGCCGCCCGGCCACCGCCCTGCGCATCGGCGTGATGACGGCGGGCCTGCTGTACGCGGCGATCCTGATCGCGACGGGAACGTTCAGCCCGTTCCTGTACTACCAGTTCTGACCCGCCGCGGGCCGGGCCGATGGGACAATCCCCCCATGACCGACCCCGTCGACCTGGCCAAAGTCCCAGGCGTGATCCCGTACGTGGACAACCACACCGGCCCCCGCCGGCTCCTCACCCTGGAAATCCCGCACCTGGGCCACACAGTCCGCGCGTACGCCCCCATCGCCAGCATCGACGGCCGCCAGTACATCGTCTCCTGGGGCTCGGTCACGTTCGAGATCCCGGCGGACCGCAACGTCCACGTGAGCGCCCACCTCCACACGAACAGCGGCTACGAGCACACGATCACGCCGTTCGCCTCGATGGTCCTGGTCCCGCACCCGGCCTCGATCAGGCTGAAGGCCCAGTTCGTCCCCACCCACGGCCCCGAAGGCACCCTCGTCCCCGTGATCTGACCTTGTAGCGGACTCGCGACCGTCCGCGACTCCTGTGTTCGTGGACACCCGCGAAGAGCCCGCGATCACGGACGAAGAACTGGCCGGCTACGCCAAAGGCAAGTTCCTGCTGCGGGTACTCGGCCTGCGCACGATGTACTACCAGCTGCTCCGCGACTACAACGGCCGCGATGCGCTGTGGGCCGCCGCGGTGGTACGGCGGCTGGTGCCCGACGACCCCGACCTTCCCGGCCGGATCCGGGATTCGGTGCTCCGCGTCGGTGGCTACCAGATCTGGAGCGACGTCCAGGGCAGCGAGAAGGTGCTAAACCGGGCTTTCGACTTCCAGACGTTCGCCGTAGTGGCTTTCAGCGTCGGAGCGGTGCTGCCCAACGTCGACGGTTCGATCTCGGAAAGGCTCGCGACCGCCGGGATCGCCGCCGTGACCGGGTACTTCGTCTCCTTGCTCGGCTTGGCCGTTTCCGGCGCGCGCAGGCCCGTCTCCCCGATTGCCAGAACGGTGCTGGGCCTCCTCGGGCTGGGTGCGCTCATGGTCGCCGGGTGGTGGTTGCTGCGCTGGCCGTCGTCCTGGGGCCCCGGGTTGGCTTCCGGGTTCTTCGTCGCCGTCGCCACCCTCTTCCTGCTCGACCTGCTCTACCAAGCGGGATACGAACTGATCCTGGGCACCTACCGCGTCTGCTGGACCCGGTTCACCGCCGCGGAGATCGTCGAGTCGCTCGCCGAAACGCACTGGTTGCTGGTCAACGCGCCGGAGCCGGAGTCGTTGAGAACCGCTTCGTTCACCCTCGAGCACGTCGCCTCGTGCGTCGAACGCTTCTTGCCGCGCTACCTGAGCGCGACCCTCTCCCCGATCTCGAGATCGACCCTGCCGCGACGCGTGCACCCCGAGTTCGCGGAGATGGCCGCGGGGACGCGGCTCCTCGCGAAGGATTGCCTGCTCCCGAAGGCGACGACCCGCACCGAAGTCGCGGACAAGGTGGCCCGCCTCCTCGTCACCGCCGCGCGGGAACGGTGGGGTGAATGGGATCGCGCCGACGCGGAAGAGCTCGAACGGGCCACCCGCTGGCGCCTCTGGCTCTCTGGCGCGCTAAGGCTCGGGCTCGGTCTGCTTCCGCTCGTCCTCGTCGCCCTCGGCGCCTTCTACGTCTACAAGACCAACCCCACCTCCCCCTTGCTCAAGGCCGAAGTCCTCGCCCCCGTCCTCGTCGCCGCCCTCGGGTTCTTCGCGACCGTTCTCAACCCCGGTTCCGAGCGGGAGAAGGCGGGACGCCGTCGCAAGCCCTTCGGGGGCCGCAAGATCGGGACGTGAAAGCCTGAGGCCCGTGCTGACCACGCGGTACCTGTTCCTCACCCGGCACGGCGAAGCGACCCCGTCCGGCGAGCTCACCGAAGCCGGCCGGCGGCAAGCCGTTCTCCTCGGGCGGCGGCTGCGTGACGTTCCCGTCACCGCGATCCACCACGGTCCTCTGCCGCGGGCCGCGCGGACCGCCGAGCTCATCGCCGCGCAGCTGCCCGGGGTTCCCGTGCACGTCGAAAAGGCCGCCGGGGATTTCGTTCCCTACGTGCCTAAGCGCGAGGAGCTGCCCGAAACCGCCGCCGGTGTTCTCCTCGCCTTCGCCCGCAGTCTGCCGCCCGCCGACGAAGAACTCGCCGCCGAGGCGGAACGCCGGTTCAGCGGGCCGGTGCCGGGAACCGAGCCGCGGTACGAAGTTCTCGTCACGCACAACTTCCTCGCCGGCTGGCTCGTTCGCGCGTCGCAGGACGCGCCGCCGTGGCGGTGGCTCGCGCTCAACCACGCCAACGCCGCCCTCACCGTCATCCGGTACTCGCCGGCGCGGCCCGCCGCGCTGCTGACCTACAACGACCAGAGCCACCTGCCCGCCGAACTGTGCTGGACCGGGTTCCCGCCCGATTTCTACGTTCCGTGATCGCCGGACGCGGAGCGTGTCCGCGGCGGAAAACAGGTCTCGCCCGAATGGCCGCAGCTGTCACGATGGCCGGATGAGTCCCGTTCCCGCGCCCACCTCCGATCGGCTGAGCGACTACCTCGCCGCGGACGACGTCGTCGACCACCGGCACCCGCTGATCCGCGCGCGGGCCGACGCTTTGCGTGCCACGAACGAAGATCCGGCCGAAGCCGCGTTCCGGTTCGTGCGGGACGAGGTCGAACACGTCATCGACGCGCGCGATCCGCGCGTCACCTGGCGGGCGTCGGACGTGCTCCGCGAGCGCGTCGGGATCTGCCACGCGAAGGCGCATCTGCTCGCCGCTTTGCTTCGGGCGCAAGGGATTCCGGCCGGGTTCTGCTACCAGGAGCTCTCCGCGCTGCACGGGCTGAATGCCGTGTACCTGCACGGCAAGTGGTCACGGCTGGACGCCCGCGGCAACCGCACGGGCGCGCGCGGGGAGTTTTCGCTCGACGAGGAGAAACTGGCCTGGCCGGTCGACACCGGGCGCGGCGAACGCGATCACCCGGAGATCCACCCGGCACCCGCGCCGGTCGTCGTCGAGTTCCTGAAGACCGTCCGACCCGGCCCCGGCTGGTACGAAAACGGCCTGCCGGGCACCCTCTGAGCCCGGTTTCCCGCCGTTTTCGGGAAACCGGGAGATCTGGTTAATTATTGCCGAGAGTGACGTTCGGCGGCGCCCGCTGTCCCCCGAACTTCTTATTTCGCAGGCCCCCTCAGGCGCGTAAAGTGACTCCGCGCACTCGAACAGACACTGTTTGCATTCGTCCGTTCGAGTGGTTCAAGGGAGGTGAAGCAAGTGGCCGCGGAAGGCGGACCCCGCCGCCGCACCCCACTGCAGGAGATCTTCTGGACCAGGACGAGCTTGCTCCTCACCGTGCTCGTCGTCGTCGCCGGCCTCAGCCTCTGGGTCGCCGGCCTGATGGACCCCGGCACCGGGAAGAACCTGGTGACGTCGCTGGGAACCGGCACCCTGATCTCCGCGATCGTGGGGTTCGGCACCACGCTGATCACCGCCAGCGCTTCGCAGAAGGCACTGGTGACCCCGGTGATCGAAGAGAGCAGGCGCGCACTGGAAGACCTCAGCGCCGAATACCGCGCGCTGAACAAGGAGTTCTTCCCCACCGACGTGTTCGAGGCGACCACCGACCCCGACCCCGCGTTCAACCGCGGGCTGATGGCCGACCTCGACCACACGCGGCAGTACTTCTTCCGCGGCTTCTCCGGGCGGCACGCGGCCGCCCGCCTGCTGCTTTCCCGCACCGAACGCGAACTGCGCGCCGTCATCGCCGATCCGCGCGACGCGACCTCGATCAGCGGGCGCGCCCGCTACCTGTTGCGCCGCGAGGCCGGCGACGTCGACTACGAACAAATCCAGACCCGGCTCGACGAAGAGATCCGGATCGGGCTCGTCGGCCTCTTCCTGGCGCGCAGCCGCTGCGCGTCGGTCGACATCACCGTGGTCGCCGACCCGCCGCTGGACCGGCTCGAGCTGTTCGACGACAGCGTGTGGGTGTCGCTCTACAGCGACGTCCGCGGCGCCACGAAGCTGTACCCGCGGTCCCTGCGGTTCACCGAGGGTTCCTTCCTCTACAACATGGAGCGCGCCGAATTCGTGCGCGTCTCGCAGTCCCGGACCGGCCGCCACTTCCGCATCACGTCCGCGACGACGCGGACGGATTTCCTGGCGCTGTTCGAAAAGATCACCGGATCCCCGCTGTCCGAGGAGCAGTTCCGCGAGCTGGAGGCCAAGTTCCACGCCTTCCGCGCGGAGTTCTCCGAAGTCGCCGAGCTAGGGAGCTGACCTTGCTCACCCGCCTGTCCCCACTCTCCGAACTGGCCACGCGCCTGCGCACGGCCCAGTTTCCGCTCGCCACCGAATGGCGCGCGGTCGACGGCTGGTTCCGGCCGTGGGCCGCGCAGTCCGGCCTGCGCGACGAACTGCGGAACCAGCTGCGCACGCTGTCCGGCGCGCAAGCGACGAAGGTGCTGCGCTCGTCGCGGGAAACGACCACGCACTTCGCCTGGTGCCTGCTGGATTCGCCGGCCGACCCGTTTTCCTTCTGGCTGCACGAATACAAGGCCCAGGAGGACTGGCGGGAGGGCTACGCCGATTCGGTGCACAACCACAGGTACCACTTCTGCACCACCATTCTCCGTGGTGACTACTTCCACGAAAGGTACGAAACGACGATCGACGCCGGCACCGGCCTGATCGAGTCCGCGCGGCTGCGCCGCCGGGCGCTGTGCCAGGCCGGCGACTGCGCCACCATGCTCGCCGACCAGTTCCACCGCATCCCCGAGGCGGCCGCCGGGACGATGACTTTCCTGGTGAAATCACGGCCAGTGAGCAGTTTCAGCCTTTCTTTCGATCCCGCCAGCGGAATCGGGCATCGTCACGTTCCGGTGGAGAGCCGATTGGGGGAATTGGCCGACCGCATCTAACTACACACCGGCGTCGCGGCGCTTACCATTGCTCCACCCGTCTGAACACCACGGCCGGGATGGGAGAGGTGTATGCGCACGCAGGAAAGCACGATCGACCACGTGATCGCCGACGCCGTCGTCGGTGCTGTCGAAAAAAGGGTCCACCGGCTTTGCCGCCAGTACGCCGAGCGGCTGCAGTTCCACGGCTGGCACCACGTCAGTTTCGTCCGCGCGAAGGCGGGTGGTTTCGCCCGCCGCAACGGGGCCGACCCCGCCGTGGTCGAAGTGGCCGCGCTCGTGCACGACGTCAACTACCTGGTGCTCCGGAACTCGCCCGCGTCGGCGGGCCGGAACCTGCGCCTGGAAATCCTCGCCGAATGCGGGGTGCCGCCGCACGTTTCGCGGTGGATCGACGAAATCGTCGACGAAGCGGAAATGGCCACCCGCGGCCGCGACATTTCGCTGGAGGCGCAGGCTTTGAGCGACGCGGACACGTTGTTCAAGGCGCTCCCGGTGACGCCGGTCGTGCTGGCCCACCGGTACCTGCGCGAGAACGGGCTGAGCCTGCGCGAGCTGGCGGACAAGATCGTCGGCGAGCAGTGCGACGTCCACGACGAGGGTTACTACTTCTACAACCCGGAGGCGGCCGCGACGTACTCGCGCTGGGCGACGGCGAACCTCCAGCTGTGGCAGTGCATCAAGGAGGCGGTCGACGACCCGACGGTGGTGGAACTGCTGGACGCGGTGCACGCGGTCGACGCGCTGGCGTCCTAGCGAACTTTTCGCGGTTCCGCCGTGGCGGCGGGCGGCGGCTGGTAGGCATTCGGCGTAGCGCCCGCGCCGGCGAGGAGTCCGCATGACCTACGGCCAGCACCCCGGTTACCCGCCCGCACCACAGTGGCCCGGCCCCGGCGGGCCGGTGCCCCCGCCGAAGGGGCCCGGGCTCGCCGTGGCCGCGCTGGTCCTCGGCCTGCTCGCGCTCGTGCTGCCGTTCCTGCCGGTGGACATGACCGGCTTCCGGGCGTACGTCGCGTTCCCGTTCGGGCTGGCCGGTCTCGTCCTCGGGGTCCTCGGCTGCGTGGGGCGCCGCGGCGGCAAGCCACTGGCCACGATCGGTGCCGTGCTGTCGTTCCTCGCGTTGGTGTTCGGCCTGATCATGGTCGTCAACCAGACCGTCCCGCACTAGCCCTGCCCGTAGCCGCGCAGCCGGTCGACGACCTTCGCCACCTCGGGCGGCGGGAGCAAGCTCGGCCGGCCGGCGCTCTGCGCGAGCAGCCAGACGCGGCACGCCCACTCGAGCTGCTGCGCCCGGTGGTAGGCGGCTTCGAGGCCGTCGCCGTAGGTGAGCGTGCCGTGGTTGGCCATCAGGCACCCCCGCCGGCCGTCCAGTGCTTCGAGCACGGCGGTGGCCAGCTCGGGGGTGCCGTAGGTCGCGTAGCGCGCGACGCGCACCGACGGGCCGATCGTGGCGATGATGTAGTGGATCGGCGGCAGCTCGCGCACGAGCGTCGACGCCGCGGTGGCGTGCGGCGCGTGCGTGTGGACGACCGCGGTCACGGGCTCACCGTCCGGATCGCGCGCGTCCCAGTAGACCGACAGGTGCATCGGCAGCTCACTGGTCGGCTTGAGCGCACCGTCGACGACCTGCCCGCCGAGGTCGACGACGGCGACATCGGCCGGCGTCAGGCTCGAGTACGCGACCCCGGTCGGCGTGACGGCGACGAGGTCACCGCCCCGCACGGACACGTTTCCGGAGGTGCCGACGACGAGGCCGTCACCGACCATCCGGCGGGCGTAGGCGCAGACGGCGGCCCGCTCGGTCTCGAGGATCATGCGCACCACTCTGGTCCAGCCACGCCCCCGCCCTGCGCCGGGGTCGTTTCCGCGCTGCTCAGCCCTTGGCCGCCGGAGCCGAGGCAGGCGCCTTCCCAGCCGCAGCGGGAGCCGGGCTCGGCTTGCGGTCGCCGTTCGACGGCGGCTCCTCCACCGGAGCCAGCAGGCGCATGGCTTCCTGAACCGCCACGTCCGTCGCCGCGATCCGCTCGGCGACCTTCTTGCGCAGGTCCAGCGCCAGCTTCCGGTTCCGGTCGGCTTCCGTCTGCTGCGCCCGCGCCGACGTCAGCGCCGACTCCGTCTCCTGCTGCTTCCGCGCGACCTCGTCGTCGAACGCCTTCTTCTTCGCGGCGTACTCGTCCTCGAACGCCTTCTTCTTCCGCGCCAGTTCCTCCGACGCCACCCGGTCGGCTTCCTGCCGCGCGGCGGCCGCCGCCGCTTCGGCCTTCGCGTCCGCTTCCTTGCGGGCCCGTTCCGCCGCCGCGGCCTGCTCGACGCGCTTCGCGCCCGCCGCCGCGTTCAGCTTCTCGATCTCGCCCTTCGCCTCCGACAGCAGGCGGGCGCGCTCCTCCTCCGCGTCCTTGGCCAGTTTGTCGGCCGTGCGGCGGGTTTCGTGCGCGTACTTGTCGGCCTGGTCGCGGGTCGAGGCCGCGTCGGCCTCGGCGGCCGCGCGCAGGTCGGCGATCTCCTCTTCGGCGAGCTGCATCATCATGCGGACGCGCTCGGCCATCGCGCCGGCGCCGGACGGGCTCGAGCTCATCCGCGCGAGGGCGGCCTTCGTCTCGGCCAGCTCCTTCTGCGCGTACGCGAGGGCTTTCGTGAGGTCCGAGGACGTCGCGACGGCTTCGTCGCGGCTGCGCGCCGTCTCGCGCATCTCCTTGGTCAGCTCGGCGAGGCGCTCGTCGACCTGGCGCTGGTTGTAGCCGCGGACACCGACCGCGAACTGGGTGGTCTTCGGGGCGGACTGGGGCTTCTCAGGCGCGACCATCGGCACACCTTAGTGAGCCGGGGACCGTCCGGACGTACCGCCAAACGGATGCATCACGGATTTTGGAACCCCCGGTGACGCATGGCATCCTGAGCTTGTTGACCAGCGGTTAACGGCGAGGAGGCCACTGTGGACATACTCGCCGACATCGGCGCGCACTGGCACGTCTACGCCACCATGCCGCTCATCGCCGCCCTGATCGGCTACCTCACCAAGCGGGTGGCCATCGAGATGATGTTCCGGCCGCTGGACTTCGTCGGGATCCGGCCGTTCCTCGGCTGGCAGGGCGTCATCCCGGCGAACGCGCGGCGGATGGCCACCACCGCCGTCGACCTGCTGACCCGCAACCTCGTCGACCCGCAGGAGATCTTCAGCCGCCTCGATCCGGAGGAAATGGTCAAAGAGCTCGAACCGCCGCTGCTCAAGGCCGTCGAAGAAGTCACTCGCGAAGTCATGGAGACCTACCAGCCGCGCCTCTGGGAACTCCTGCCGACGCGGGCTCAGCGGCTGCTCGTCGAGCAGGTCCAGGCGCAGGCGCCGGCCGTCGTCAAGCGGCTGATGCGGGAAGTGTCGACGAACATCGACGAAGTCCTCGACGTCAACGACATGCTCATCGGGGCCATGGTCCGCGACAAGTCGCTGACCTGCCGGCTGATCCGCGAGGTCGCCGCGCCCGAGTTCAAGTTCATCGCGCGGTCCGGGATCTGGTTCGGGTTCGTGATCGGGCTCGTCCAGTTCGTCGCGTGGGCGCTGACGAAGCAGCCGCTCATCATGCCGGTCTTCGGTTTCGTCACAGGCTTCGTCACGGACTGGCTCGCGCTCAAGATGATCTTCTACCCGCGCGAGCCCCGCGGGTTCGGCTTCTTCCGCTGGCAGGGCATGTTCCAGAAGCGCCGCCGGGAGGTCGCCGCCGACTACGGCGCGCTGATCGCCGACGAGGTGCTCACCGTGCGGAACGTGCTGGAGGCCGTGCTCACCGGGCCGCGCGCGGACAAGCTGTTCTCGATGATCACCCGCGAGGTCCAGCGCACGGTCGACCAGCAGGCGAGCATCGCCAAGCCGCTGGTCGCGCTGACCATCGGCGGCCGGCAGTACCAGGAGATGAAACGCGCGGCGGCGGAGAAGGTGATCGCGTACCTCCCCGAGACGGTGAAGCACGTCGAGAGCTACGCCACCGGCGCCCTCGACGTCCGGAACACGATCGTCGAGAAGATGCAGCAGCTGACGCCCATCGAGTTCGAGGGCATCCTGCGGCCGGCCTTCAAGCAGGACGAATGGAAGCTCATCGCGGTCGGCGCGGTCATCGGTGGCCTGGTGGGTGAACTCCAGGTGCTGCTCCTGCTGCATTGAGCGCGGGCCGATAGCGTGCGCGGGTGGACTTCGGCACGCACTGGCAGGTGTACGTCACCATGCCGCTCATCGCGGCGCTGATCGGCTACGTCACCAAGCGCGTCGCCATCGAGATGATGTTCCGGCCGCTGGAGTTCAAGGGCATCAGGCCCTTCTTCGGCTGGCAGGGCGTGCTGCCGGCCAACGCCGAGCGCATGGCGGCCACCGCCACCGAGATGCTGACGACCAACCTCGTCGACCCCAAGGAGATCTTCGCCCGGCTCGACCCGGCGCAGGTGGCGAAGGAGATCGAGCAGCCGCTGCTGCGGGTCGTCGAGGACGTCACGCGCGAGGTGATGGAGACCTACCAGCCGCGGCTGTGGGAGGTCCTGCCGAACGGCGCGCAGCAGCTGCTGCTCAAGCGCGTCCAGGCCGAGGCGCCGAAGGCGATCACCAAGATCATGCGGGAGATCGCCGACAACATCGAGGACGTGCTCGACCTCAAGCACATGGTCGTGACGAACCTCGTGCGCGACAAAGCGCTGCTGAACCGGCTGATCCGCGACATCTCCCGGCCGGAGATGCGGTTCATCGCCCGCTCCGGGATCTGGTTCGGGTTCAGCCTCGGCTGCGTGCAGCTGGTCGTCTGGGCGCTGACGAAGTCGCCGATCGTGCTCCCGCTGTTCGGCCTCGGCATCGGCTGGCTCACCGACTGGCTGGCGCTCAAGATGATCTTCCTGCCGCGCGAGCCGCGCCGGTTCTTCGGGCTCTACACCTGGCAGGGCGTCTTCCAGAAGCGCCGTGACCAGGTGGCCGCCGACTACGGCGACATGATCGCGCGCGAGATCATCACCATTCCCAACCTGCTGGAGGCCGTGCTGCGCGGGCCGAAGTCCGACAAGCTGTTCGCGATGATCACCCGCGAGGTGCAGAAGACGATCGACGCGCAGGCCAGCGTGGTCAAGCCGTTCGTCGCCATCGCCGTCGGGACGAAGAAGTTCCAGGAGATGAAGCAGACGGCGGCGGCGAAGGCGGCGGAGCGCGTGCCGGAGACGATCCGGTACGCGGAGAACTACGCGATCAACGCCCTCGACGTGCGCAACACGATCGTCGACCGGATGCGGAAGCTGAGCGCGCTCGAGTTCGAGCAGCTGCTGCGGCCGGCGTTCCGGCAGGACGAGTGGAAGCTGATCGCCGTCGGCGCGGTGATCGGCGGGCTCGTCGGCGAACTGCAGGTGCTCGCGCTGCTCGGGTAGCCGGTACGGTTTCGCTCTCGGGATTGCGAGGGAGGTCGAGGTGGACGCTGTCCTGCGCGACCTCGCCCTGCACTGGCCGGTCTACGCGGCGATGCCGTTCATCGCGGCGCTGATCGGCTACGTCACCAAGCGGGTCGCCATCGAGATGATGTTCCGGCCGCTGGACTTCGTCGGGATCCCGCCGCTGCTCGGCTGGCAGGGCGTCGTCCCGAAGCACGGCGGGCGGATGGCGGCGGTCGCGACCGAGCTGCTGACCGAGAACCTCCTCGACCTCCGCGAGGTGCTCGACCGGATCGACCCGGTGATCATCACGACCGAGCTGGAGCAGCCCCTGCTGCGCGCGGTCGACCACATCGCGCGCGAGGTGCTCGCCGAACACCACCCGCGGCTGTGGGAGGTCATGCCGACGCTGGCCCAGGAAATGCTGATCAAGCAGGTCCAGGCGTCGGCGCCGCGGCTGGTGCGGGAGTTCCTCGACGACGTCCGCGAGCACCTCGACGACGTCCTCGACGTCCAGCACATGACGGTCCAGCGGCTGACGCGGGACCGCGCGCTGCTGGTCCGGCTGATCCGCGAGACGTCCCGCCCGGAGATGGCGTTCATCGCGCGGATGGGCATCTACTTCGGGTTCGGGCTGGGCCTGGTGCAGACGATCGTCTGGGCGTTCACGCGCGAACCGTGGGTGCTCCCGGTCTTCGGCGGCGCGATCGGGCTGTTCACCGACTGGCTGGCGATCAAGCTGATCTTCGTCCCGCGCGAGCCGGTCCGCGTCGGCCGGGTGATCTTCCAGGGCAAGTTCCAGCGGCGGCGCGCGGAGGTGGCGCGGCAGTACGGCGAGCTGATCGCGAACGAGGTCCTGACGGTCCAGAACCTGCTGGACGCGATCCTGCGCGGCCCACGCGCCGACCGCCTGGCGGCGCTGGTCGAGCACCTCGTCTCGGACGCGGTCGACAAGCAGATGCCCCTCTCCTGGACGGTCGGCGCCCCGCGGCTGAGGGAGATGAAGCACGCGGCGGCGGTGAAGGCGCTGGAGCAGCTGCCGGACACGGCCCGGTACGCCGAGGGCTACCTGACCGAGGCGATGGACGTCGCGAAGGTGATCGAGCAGCGGATGCTGGCGTTGACGCCGCTGGAGTTCGAGGGGCTGCTGCGGCCCGCGTTCCGGCAGGACGAGTGGAAGCTGATCGCCGTCGGCGGGGTGATCGGGTTCGTGGTGGGCGAGCTCCAAGTTCTGCTGATGCTCGGCTGACCTTTGCACTCGCACATTCACTTTCCCTAGGAAAGATACGTCCAGGGCCCCTTCAGACGCATCTTTCGTAGAGAAAGTGGCGCTGCTAGGCCGTCGCGACGAGGTCCGGGGCCGGGTCGGCGGACCGGACCCTCGTCCGGCGGTCGCGCTGCCAGGCGAGCACCCGGCACACGACGTAGATCAGGAACGAAATCGCCGTCACGAACGCGCTCACCGGCAGGCCCGGCGCCAGCGACAGCACGATCCCGCCGATCGCCGACACCTCCGCGAACACCACCGACAGCACCGTGGCCTTCCACGGCGACGCCGTCACGCGGGCCGCCGCCGCGGCGGGCGTCACCATCAACGCGACCACCAGCAGCGAGCCGACCACCTTCACGCTCAGCGCCGTCGAAACGCCCACCAGCAGCGCGAACACCACGGTCAGCGTCTTCACCGGGACCCCGCGCGCGACCGCCACGTTCCGGTCCACCGAGGCGAACAGCAACGGCCGGTAGACCAGCGCCAGCACCGCCAGCACGACCACCGACGAGACCACGAACAACGTCAGGTTCGTCGAATCGATCGTGATGATCTGGCCGGTCAGGATGCCGAACTTGTTCCCGGACCGTCCTTTGTAGAACGACAGGAACAGCACGCCCATCCCGAGCCCGAACGACAGGATCACGCCGATCACCGAGTCGCGGTCCGCGTCGCGCGCGCCGAGGATGCCCAGCAGCAGCGCCGCCACCACCGCGCCGATCAGCGCGCCGTACTCGACGCCGATGCCGAGCAGCAGCGCCGCCGCGCCGCCGGTGAAGGCCAGCTCGGACGTGCCGTGCACCGCGAACGACATGCGCCGCATCACGATCAGCGGGCCCAGCACGCCGGCCACCAGGCCGAGGATCAACGCCGCCAGCAACGCCGTCTGCACGCCGGAGAGCTCGGTGATGAGCTCCCACGTCTTGCCGAAGTCGAACAGATCCAAGACTCAGCCCACTTGCTCTTCGACGTCGTGTTCGTGGTGGTGCGGCTCTTCCTCGCACAACGCGCTCTGCGCGCCCGCGATGTGGATCTGCCCGCCCACCTTCAGCACCTCGACGCGGGTCCCGTACAGCTCGGACAGGGTCGCCGTGGTCATGACCTCGTCCGGCTTGCCGATCCGGAACTGGCCGTTGACCAGGTACAGCACGCGGTCGACGAACGGCAGCACCGGGTTGATCTCGTGCGTCACGAACAGCACCGCGGTGTCCGCCGTGCGCCGCCGGTGGTCGATCAGCTCGCTGATCGCGCGCTGGTGCGCCAGGTCCAGCGACAGCAGCGGCTCGTCGCAGAGCAGCACCTCGGGGTCGCCGACCAGGGCCTGCGCCACCCGCAGCCGCTGCTGCTCACCACCGGACAGCCGGCCGACCGGCTGCTTCGCGTACCTGGTCGCCCCGACCTCGGCGATGGCGTCGGCGACGCGGCGGCGGCGCGCGGCCATGCCGAACAGGCCCGGGCCCCAGCGGTGGCCGTCGAGGCCGAGCCCGACCAGGTCGACGCCCCGCAGCGTCAGCGACTCGTCGATCGCGCGCTGCTGCGGGATGTAGCCGATCTTGCGGTTCGCGCCGCCCGGGCGCCCGCCCGCGATCTCGACGGTGCCCGACGAGAGGCCCTGCATGCCGAGCAGCGCCTTCAGCAGGCTGCTCTTGCCGGAGCCGTTCGGGCCGAGGACGGCGAGGAACTCGCCCGGCTCGACGACGAGGTCCAGCCCCGACCAGAGCGTCCGGGGACCGAAGGCCAAGCCCGCCCCGCGGACCCGGACCGCGGGGCGTACGTCGTCGGAAACGGGAGACATGGCTACTTCAACGCCCCCGCCAGCTCGTCGACTTCCCCGGTCATCCAGACAATGTAGTCCGTCACACCCTGCGGCAGCGTCTCGGTCACGTCCACGACGCCGATGCCGGCGGCCTTCGCCTGCCCGACGACGTCCTTGGTCAGCGGGGTCACCGTCTGCGCGTTGTTGATCAGGGCCTTGACCTGCTTGGTGGCGATGAGCTGCTTGTACTCGTTCACCGCGCCGGCCGGGACGTCGGTGTCGTTCTCCACCGCGTCCGAGAACGCCTTGGGCGTCGCGTCCGTCAGCTTCGCGCTCTGGAGCAGGTAGTGCGCGACCGGCTCGGTGACCACGACCTTCGCGCCCGGGTGCGTGGTGCCCAGCTCGCCGAGGCGCTTCTCCAGCTCGCCGACCTTCGCCTTGAACGCGGCGGCGTTGTCGGTGAACGCCTGCTTCGACGCCGGCTGCAGCTCGCCGAGCTGCGCCGCGACCTGGTCGGCGACCTTGCCGACGCCCGGCAGGTCGTACCAGACGTGCTCGTTCTCGTCGCCGGTCGCGGCGATGTCGTAGGCGACGAGCTTCTTGGCGTCCCCCGCCTGCGCGGTGAGCTTGTCGAAGAACTCGTCGTACCCGCCGCCGTTGGAGAGGAGCAGCTTCGCGTCCTTCGCCGCGAGGGCGTCGTCGGCGGTGGTCTCGTACGAGTGCGGGTCGGCCGACGGGTCGTGGATGACCGACTTGACCTCGACCTTGTCGCCGCCGACGGCGTTCACGACGCTGCCCCAGACGTCCGTCGACGCCACGACCTTGATCTTGTCGGAGCCGCCGGACTGCCCGCCGCCGTCGGAGGCGGTTCCACCGGAGCACGCGGCCAGGGCGAGCACGGACAGGGCCGAAGCGGCGGCGAGCGCGCTCCTGGTGCGGCGGGAACTCATCGAGGACTCTCCTGCAAGACGCTAATGGAAACCGTTGTCAGATTCAGCTTACCCCATCCGGATGACTTCTTCCCCATCCGATCTCGTTTTGGTGTATGCGTCTTCATGCATGCGGATCGAGACATCGACCACCCGGGGTGTCTCTTCAAGAAAACGATCTGAACCGTTACGGTTTGCTGATGGGACGTCCTATTCGCACCCGGAGGCAGGCGACGCTGGCGTCGCTCGCGGCGGAGCTCGGTGTGTCCAGGACCACGGTGTCCAACGCCTACAACCGGCCGGACCAGCTGTCCCCCGAACTGCGCCGCCGCGTCCTCGAGACCGCGCGGCGGCTCGGCTACCCCGGGCCCGACCCAGTCGCCCGCTCCCTGCGCACGCGCAAGGCGGGCGCGGTCGGCCTGCTGCTCACCGAGAACCTCTCCTACGCCTTCCGCGACCCCGCCGCCGTCGGCGTGCTCGAAGGACTGGCCCTGGCCTGCGAAGACGCCGGCGTCGGCCTGCACCTGGTGCCCGCGAGCCCGGGCCGCGAAGACGTCGCCGCAGTGCACCGCGCGGGTGTCGACGGCTTCGTCGTCTACTCCGTGCCGGACGACGACCCGCACCTGGCCGCCGTGCTGGAGCGCCCGGTGCCGACGGTGATCATCGACCAGCCGAGCATCGAGGGCATCGACCGCGTCGGCCCGGACGACGCGGCGGCCGTCGGCAAGATCGCCGAGCACCTGGTCACCCTGGGCCACCGGCAGGTCGGCGTCATCTGCATGCGGCTGGCCCGCGAGCGCAACGACGACTTCGTCTCCCCGGCGCGGCAGAGCGGCGCGCACTTCCACGTCCAGCGCACCCGCCTCGAAGCCCTCGCCGTGGCGTTCTCGGCGGCCGGCGTCGACTGGGCCGGCGTCCCGGTGGTCGAGCGCTTCGACCACACGGTGGACGACGGCGCGTCCGCCGCGCGGCAGCTGCTGGACGCGTACCCGCAGATCACGGCCGTGATCTGCACCTCGGACATCCTCGCGCTCGGCGCCATGGCCGAGGCCGAACGGCGCGGGCTGCGGGTGCCGCAGGACCTGACCGTCACCGGCTTCGACGGCATCGCCGAAGCCGAGCGGATCGGGCTCACCACGGTCCACCAGCCGGTGCTCGAAAAGGGCAAGACGGCCGGGCGCCTGCTGCTCGGCTCGGCCGAGCGCAGCGCGCCGAAGGTGATCACGCTGCCCACCGAACTGCGCGTCGGCCGCACGTCGGCGCCGCCGCGGACGGTCGAGGAGCCCTGGTTCGGCGGGTAGAAACCCGTGACATTGCTCGTAGTGCATTGCCCACCGGGGTACTCACCAGGTCAAATGGAGTGGCACGCCCGCGCCGCGGGGCCACTGGCCGGAAGGTGACCGATGACCTCGATCGACGTACTGCTCAAGCGCAACCAGGAAATCGGCGACATCACCCCGGGTGACCGGTCGACGCCGCGGCCATCCCTCCAGGTGGCGGTCCTGACCTGCATGGACGCCCGGATCCGGGTGTTCGAGATCTTCGGCCTCCTGCAGGGCGAGTCGCACGTCCTCCGCAACGCGGGCGGCGTGGTGACCGACGACGTGATCCGCTCGCTGGCCCTTTCGCAGCGCAAGCTGGGCACCCGCGAGGTGCTGATCGTCCAGCACACGGAGTGCGGCCTGTCGATGGTCACCGAGGACGACTTCAAGGACGAGCTGGAAGACGCCACCGGCCTGCGCCCGACGTGGGCGGTCGAGGCGTTCCGCAACGTCGAGAACAGCGTCCGCACGTCGATGGAGCGGGTGCGGCGCAGCGCGTACCTGCCGCACACCGAGAACGTCCGCGGGTTCGTGTACGACGTCAAGATCGGGCGGCTCACCGAGGTGAAGTAGCCCTCGTGAGTGTTTAGGGCGGTTCTAACCGCACTAAACACTCACGACAACCCGGCCACCCGCCAGGGCCGAGCGGCGGCTGAGGTTCAATGTCCGGCGTGGCTGTGGACGCTGACGTACTGCTCGACTGGTTCTCCACGCACGGCCGGGACCTCCCCTGGCGCGAGCCGGACTGCTCGGCGTGGGGCGTGCTCGTCAGCGAGATCATGCTGCAGCAGACGCCGGTCGTCCGGGTGCAGCCGATCTGGCACGAGTGGATGGCGCGCTGGCCGGTGCCCTCGGCGCTGGCCGCGTCGAGCCAGGGCGAGGTCGTCCGCGCCTGGGGGAAGCTCGGCTACCCGCGTCGCGCGCTGCGGCTGCACGAAGCCGCCGGGGTGATCGCGCGCGAGCACGGGGACGTTGTTCCGTCCGATGTGGACACCCTGCTCGCGCTGCCCGGGATCGGGGCCTACACCGCGCGGGCCGTCGCCGCGTTCGCCTACGGGCGGCGGGCGCCCGTAGTCGACACCAACGTGCGGCGGGTCGTCGCGCGGGCCGTGCACGGGGCCGGGGATGCCGGGCCCGCGTCGAACACCCGGGACATGAACGACGTCGAAGTGCTGCTGCCCGCCGAAGACGCGCCCGCCGCGAAGTTCTCCGCCGCGATCATGGAGCTCGGCGCGCTGATCTGCACCGCGCGCGCGCCGAAGTGCGCGGACTGCCCCATCTACGACGAGTGCGCGTGGCAGCTGGCAGGCCGGCCGGAGTACGCCGGGCCGGCCAAGCCGGTGCAGAAGTTCGCCGGGACCGACCGGCAGGTCCGCGGGCGGTTGCTGGACGTCCTGCGCGGCAGCGAAGGGCCGGTCGAGAAGGCGAAGCTGGACCTCGTCTGGCACGAGGCCGGGCAGCGCGACCGCTGCCTTGACTCCCTGTTGGTCGACGGCCTCCTCGAACAAACCCGCGACGGTCTCTTCGCGCTGCCGGGTGAACACTGACGCACTACAACCAAAGTTGGTCAATAGTTGTCTCCGGCGCGTTCCGGAGCTACCTTTCTCCGCATGGTCACTGTTGACCGCCGGACCCTGCTCAAGGCAGGGGCGACCGCGACCGCGGCCGGCGCACTGGGGATGACGACCACGGGGACGGCCGCAGCGGCCGTGCCGACACCGACGATCCACCCGACGTCCGAGTGGGGGGCCCGCCCCGCCGCCGGCACGATCGTGGTGGAGAACCACAAGCCGACCTACATCGTCGTGCACCACGCCGTCGATCCGCCGATGAACAACGACTTCTCGCTGGCGCGCGCGTTCTACGTCTCGCGGTACATCCAGAACCTGCACATGGACAAGAACGGCTGGATCGACAGCGGCCAGCAGTTCACGAACAGCCGCGGCGGGTTCGTCACCGAAGGCAGGCACCG
This sequence comes from Amycolatopsis sp. SID8362, assembly GCF_010550475.1. Lineage (NCBI taxonomy): Bacteria > Bacillati > Actinomycetota > Actinomycetes > Pseudonocardiales > Pseudonocardiaceae > Amycolatopsis > Amycolatopsis sp. SID8362. Next base: position 10,272 of record NZ_JAAGNB010000057.1, on the reverse strand, counting down.
CAGCCTCGAAATCCTGCGCGGCGGCACGCAGCACGTCCAAGGCGCGAACGTCGCCAACCACAACAGCGAGGTCATCGGCATCGAGAACGAGGGCCTCTACAGCACGGTCGACGTGCCGCAGGCGCTGTGGGACTCGCTGGTCGGCCTGGTCGCCTACATCGCCCACCAGTACGGCATTTCGCCCGAATTCATCAAGGGCCACCGCGACTTCAACTCGACCGAGTGCCCCGGCCAGGTGCTCTACAACCGGCTGCCGGAGCTGCGGACGGCGGTGGGCCGCGTGCTCGGCGTCTCGGTCGCGCGCGCCGAGGCGGAGTGGCCGCTGCTCAAGCCCGGCGCCACCGGCCGGAAGGTCCAGCTGGCGCAGGAGTTCCTGCGCCAGACCGGCTTCGACGTGCCGACCGACGGCGTCTTCGGGCAGTCCACAAAGGACGCCGTCGCCACGCTCTCGGCCCGGGCCGGCCTCGGGCGGGACACCTGCAACGCGGCGAAGGCGGCCGACGAAACGGGCTTCCTCGGCGCCGACGTCTGGCCGCTGATCGTCCCGGCCGGCCGCTCGGCCGCGGCCTGGCGATCCGACCTTTCCGAAATCTAGCCCCCACCCCCGTCACCCTTGTGGGTGCTAAAGCCGCATCTTTCGGCGAGAAAGATGCGGCTTTAGCGCAGTAAGACGTCGGACAGGAAGGCTTCCACCGCGCCGCGGTAGGTCTCCGGGGCCTCGTCGTGGGGCAGGTGCGCCGAACCCGGCACCACGAGGTGCTTCGCGCCCGGCACCCGGGCCGCGACGGCGGCCTGCTGGCCGGGCGGCATCGCCGTGTGCTCGCCCTCGACCAGCAGCAGCGGGCAGCGGATGGCGTCGACGACGTCCCAGTAGTCGCGCCGGCCCCATTCGGCCGCGATGACGTACAGGTCTTCCAGGTCGGCGACCAGGTGGTAGCCGTCTTCGCGCTCCTCGACGCAGTCCGCGAAGTACTCGCCCGCGTCGCCGAAGAACTCGCGGACGTGGTCGAGCGACTTGAACGGCACCGGCCAGCTCTCGAAGTACCCGCGCCAGGTCTCGACGGTCCGGCCGCGCTGGTCCGGCGCGAAGTCCTCGGACACGACCGCGCGCACCAGCTCGGGGTGCTTCGCCGCGGTCGCCCACGCGTGCAGGCCGCCCATCGAGTGCCCGATGAGCACCGCCGGGCCCGCGTCCAGGGTCCGCAGCGCCTCGGCGATGTCGTCGGCGAACCGCTCGGTCGTCCACGGCCCGACCCGCGGGGCGCTGCCGTGGCCGCGGGCGTCGAAGCCGTACACCGCGCCGTAGGGCCGGAGCCACTCCGCGACCCGCCACCACGTCCGCGCGCGGCCCATCAGTCCGTGGAGCAGCACGATCGGCACGCCCGTGCCGCCGAAACAGAGCACGCGGCCACCTAACCACATAAGCCCTGCTCCGGAACGTGACGGAGTGATCGCTTTCCATCACCTATGGTGGTCTCATGCGCCGCCGACTCGCTGCCCTCGCCGTCTGCGCCGCGGTGGTTCTCGCCGCGGCTTGCAGTGGTGACGCCGTCTCCGGCGTGCCCCAGCCGCCGCCGATGCACCCCACGCCAGGTGCGTCCGGCGCCGGTGATCCGTATTACCCCGACGACGGCAACGGCGGCTACGACGCCCTCGGCTACCAGGTCGGCGTCACCTACGACCCGCCGAGCGGGCACCTCGACGGCGACACGACGGTCACCGCCCGGGCCACCCAGGACCTGAGCCGCTTCGACCTCGACCTGCGCGGATTGGACGTGCACGCCGTCGACGTCGACGGACAGCCGGCACGCTTCAGCCGGGAGAAGGCGCACGAACTGGTGATCACGCCGGCGGCGCCGATCCGCGCCGGGACGACGTTCCGCACGCGGGTGCGCTACGGCGGCGACCCGGCGAAGACCCCGCACGACGGCGGCAGCGAGAACGGCTGGCAGCACTCGGCCGACGGCGGCGCGTACATGGTCGGCGAGCCGCACTCGGCCGCGTTCTGGTACCCGGTGAACGAAACCCCGCGCGACAAGGCCACCTTCACGCTCACCGCGCGCGTCCCGGCCGGGTGGACGGTGCTTTCGAACGGCCGCGAAGGCCCGCCGGGCACGTGGACCGAGCCGAACCCGGTGGCGAGCTACCTGACGACGATCGCGATCGGCAAGTTCAGCATCGACAAGTCGACTTTGCCGGACGGCACCCCGGTGGTCTCGGCGTACGCCCCGGGCGCGGAAGGCCACCGCGCAATCGGCGACCGGCTGCCCGAGGTGCTCGGCTTCCTGAGCGCCAAGTTCGGCCCGTACCCGCAGTCGGCGGCCGGTGGCATCTTCCTGAACGAGGACGTCCACTTCTCGCTCGAGACGCAGACCCGGCCGACGTACGCGAAGTGGGCCGACCTGCCGACGCTGGTGCACGAGAACGCCCACGAGTGGTTCGGCGACTCGGTCTCGCTGCACGATTGGTCCGACATCTGCCTGAACGAGTGCTTCGCGTCGTACGCGCAGTGGCTGTGGGCCGAGCGCGAGGGCCAGAGCCTGGACGACCGCTACCGCGCGGCGATCGAAATCACCCGCGGCAGCACGGACTTCTGGGCGCAGAAGCTCGTCGGGATGGGCCAGGGCCACGAGTTCGAAGGCGTCTACAACAAGGGGATCCTGGCGCTGCACGCCCTCCGCCGCGAGATCGGCGACCCGGCGTTCGACCGGCTATTGAAGGAGTGGCCGTCCCGCTACCGCCACGCGAACGCGACGTGGGCGGACTTCGAAGCGATGGCGACGCGGATCAGCGGCAAGAACCTGAAGAGCTTCTTCGACGAGTGGTTCCGCGGCACGACCCTCCCCGCGGACGCCGACCTCTTCCCCGGCTCACTGCGCAGCTGAACTGCCCAGCAACGACCGCGTCAAGGAACTCCGCGCGTCCTGCATCTCCCGCAGCGCCGTCGTCAGCTCCTCGTCACCCACCACGACCTCGTCCTCCGGCCGCGAAGCCAGCGACAACAACGACGCGCGCCGCAGCAGCTCCTTCGCGAAGGACGCCGTCACGCCCTCGGTGGCCGCCACGATCGGCTCGAGGTCCGCCGTCAGCTTCAGCCCGCGCGCGTACAGGCGCAGCAACGCCTCCCGGCCCGCCGCGTCCGGGAGCGGGATCTCGACGGCCAGGTCGACGCGGCCCGGGCGGTCGGCCAGTGCCCGCTCCAGCGCGCCCGCCCGGTTCGTCGTGAGCAGGAACGTCACGTCGGCGTCGCCGCCCACGCCGTCCATCGCGTCGAGGAGGGTGAACAGCAACGGGTGCGCGTCCGGGCCGTAGCTGCGGTCCTGGGCGATCAGGTCGACGTCCTCCACCACGACCACGCTGGGCTGCAGCCGCCGCGCCAGCGCCGCCGCCTTCGCCACGAACCGCATCGCCGTGCCGGTCAGGATGATCACCGTGGTGTCCGGCAGGCGGCTCATCAGGTACCGGACGGTGTGCGTCTTGCCGGTGCCGGGCGGGCCGTGCAGCAGCAGGCCGCGCTTGAGGTGCTGCCCGGCGGCCAGCAGCCGCTCGCCGTGCTCCGCGATGCCGACCGTGTGCCGCTCGATCGCCTCCAGCACGCCGTCGGGGAGCACGACCTCCTCGCCGGTCAGCGAGGGCCGCGGCAGGAACGTCAGCAGGTCGTTGCCGCGGTTCTCGCTGGCGCCGAAGGCCAGCACCTGCCCGCGCAGCACGTCGTGCCGGGCCATCACGCGCTCGACGCGGTCGCGCACCTCCGTCGCGATCGCCCGCGACGTCGCCAGCACCTCGAGCCGGCACTCCATCTGTCCCCACTGCGGATTCGCGCCGCGGATCGCGAGCAGCACCGGCTCGCCGCCCGGCGCGCGCGTGCCGACGAGCCCGAGCTGCACGGCCTCGGTCGCGTCTTCGGGGCCGGTCGCCGTCGTCGTGTAGTCGACCGAGCCGAGCTCGAACGTGCCCTGCTTGCGCGCGATCACGAGCATCCCGATCAGGTCCTCGTGCGTGCGCTGGCCGCCCGCGATGCCGAACCAGCCGACGTCGGTGCCGTGTTCGGCGAGGTAGGCGTCGACGCCGCGCTGGATGTTCGCGTGCTCCCACATCGGCCAGTTGCGCGTCACGACCACCACGCCGGGCAGCGGCCCGACGTGCCCGGTGACGCGGTCGATCAGCTCGTTGCCCCCGCTCCCGGCCACGGAGTCGGCGGTCGCGCGGATGATGCGCTGCAAGTCGGCGGCGAGGTCGCGCTCGGTGCTCCCCATGGGTTTCACAGTGGCACGGATCACAGGCCGGGGCCAACTAGGCTGTCACCCATGAGTGTCGTGAAGATCAACGCGATCGAAGTTCCCGAAGGCGCCGGCCCCGAGCTGGAGAAGCGGTTCGCGGCGCGGCTGCACGCCGTCGACCAGCAGCCCGGGTTCCTCGGGTTCGAGCTGCTGCGCCCGGTTTCCGGCGAGACGCGCTACTTCGTGTACACGAAGTGGGAGACGGAAGAGGCCTACCAGGCGTGGGCGAAGGGCGGCCCGGCCGCGGCCGCGCACTCGGGCGAGCGCGCCAAGCCGGTTTCCACCGGGGCGAACCTGCTGGAGTTCGAGGTCGTCCTCGGTTCGCAGCCGGGTGAGTGACCTCGCTCGTGCCGCGGAGCTGCTCGACGGCGCCGGCGCACTGCTGATCTGCGCCGGCGCCGGCATGGGCGTCGACTCCGGCCTCCCGGACTTCCGCGGTGGCGAAGGCTTTTGGCGCGCGTACCCGCCGTACGCCCGGCTCGGGCTGCGGTTCGAGGAGCTCGCCGACCCGCGCCACTTCGCCGAAGACCCCGAGCTGGCTTGGGGTTTCTACGGCCACCGGCTTGCGCTGTACCGGAAAACCGTGCCGCACGACGGGTTCCGGCTGCTGCTCGACGTCCGCCCGCCCGGCGGCACCCGGGTCTTCACCTCCAATGTGGACGGACAGTTCCAGACGGCGGGCTTCGAGCACGTCGCCGAAGCGCACGGCTCGATCCACCACCTGCAGTGCCTGTCCGGCTGCACGAGCGACATCTGGCCCGCCGGCGCCGACGTCGAAATCGACGAAGAGACCATGCGCGCGGTGCCGCCGCTGCCGTCGTGCCCCCGCTGCGGCGGGCTCGCCCGGCCCAACATCCTGATGTTCGGTGACTACGACTGGGTCCCGCACCGCAGCCAGGCCCAGCTCGACGAGCTGACGGCGTGGCGCCGCACCGCGCGCGACCTCGTCGTGGTGGAACTGGGCGCGGGCCAGGCGGTCCCGACGGTCCGCCGCTACAGCGAACTCGCCAGCGCGGCGACCGGCGCGCTGATCCGGATCAACCCGCGCGAACCCGAGATCCGCCACAACCGCGGCATCTCGATCCCGGCCGGCGCGCTGGAGACGTTGACCGCCCTGCTGGCCTAAGGCAGGCGCACCTCGGCGAACACCGCCCGGTGGTCGCTGCCCGGGACGTCGAACACCCGGTAGTCCAGCACCGCCGCGCGGTTGTCGACGACGACGTGGTCGATCGTCACCACCGGCAGTGACGAGGGCCACGTCGGGGTCAGCGCCGAGCCGTGTTCCTCCGCCGCGTCGTTGTAGCCGCGGGACAGCACGGTGCGGAACGCCGCGTGGTCCAGCGTCGCGTTGAAGTCGCCCGCCAGGATGCGCAGGCCGTGCTCGCCCGCCGCGCGCGAGAGGTCCTTCATCTCGCGCTCCCACTGCGGGGTGTCGACGTCCGGGGAGATCGGGTGCACGGCGACGATCTCCGCCACCACGCCGTCGCCGAGGTCGGCCTGCGCGCCCGGCTGCTTGGCCGCCGAATCGCCGGTCAGGTTGACCTCCTTCAGCGGGAAGCGCGACACGATCCCCGAGCCGAACGCGCCCGGCGCCGGGTGCAGCACCCGGTACGGCAGGAGCTGGAACAGCCCGGCCGCGGTCAGCCCGTCGACCACCCGGGGCGTCATCTCGACCAGGTTCAGCACGTCGATCCGCTGCTCGCGCACCAGGTCGACGACCGCCTTCGGGTCCGCCTGGCCGTAGAGCAGGTTCGACGAGAGCACCCGCAGCGTCTTGCCGTGCACCTCGCGCTGCTCGCTCGCGGACAGCCGCGGGACCACCAGGACGGCCAGCGCGATCGACAGCACCAGCGCGACCCCGCCGGTCCACCAGCGCCGGCAGGCCAGTGCCAGGCCACCGGCGAGCAGGCCCGCGACCACCGCGTACGGCGTCAGTGCCAGCGCGATCAGGGTGTACCAGCTGCCGTCGAAGCCGATCAGGCGCAGCGCCGCCAGGCCGGCCAGCGGCACGACCGGTACCACCAGCAAGGCCGTGACCAGCGGGTTCTTCCGCCGTGACCGCGTCTCTTCCGCAAGGACCATGCCGCCGAGTATGCCGAGGACCGCCGCCGGTGGCTCGGGCACCGACAACTCCTCCACAAGATCTCCACCAGCGGCTGCCAGCCGCTGCCAGCGCGCTGTGCGCGGGCTACCAGCGCCGGCGTCCACAGTTCTCTTCAGAACGCGACAGCGAAGGAGGACGCCCATGTCGCACGCGATCCAGGCCGAGGGCCTGGTCAAACACTTCGGGGACACCAAGGCGCTGGACGGGGTGGACCTCGAAGTCCCGTTCGGCCAGGTGGTCGGGGTGCTCGGGCCGAACGGCGCCGGCAAGACGACCGCCGTCCGGATCCTGGCGACCCTGATGAAACCCGACGACGGCAGAGCCACGGTCGGCGGCTACGACGTCGTCAAGGACCCGGTCCGGGTCCGGAGCCTGATCGGGCTGACCGGGCAGTACGCGTCGGTCGACGAGGACCTGAACGGGACCGAGAACCTGGTCCTCATCGGACGGCTCTACGGGATGCCCCGCGCGCACGCCAAGAAGCGGGCCGCCGAGCTGATCGAGCGGTTCGAGCTGACCAAGGCGGCCAAGCGGCCGATCCGGACCTACTCGGGCGGCATGCGGCGGCGGCTCGACCTGGCCGCCAGCCTCGTCGGCGGCCCGGAGGTGCTCTACCTCGACGAACCGACCACCGGCCTCGACCCGCACGCCCGCAACGAGGTCTGGGACGTCGTCCGCGGCCTCGTCGCCGAGGGCGCGACCGTGCTGCTGACCACGCAGTACCTGGAGGAAGCCGACCAGCTGGCCGACAAGATCACCGTGTTCGACCACGGCCGCGTCGTCGCCGACGGCCGCGCCGACGAGCTGAAGCGCCGCGTCGGCGGGCAGACGCTGCAGGTGCGCCCGACGCAACTGTCCGACATGGACGCCGTCGACCGGATCCTCGGTGACCTGTCCGGGGTCCGGCCGTCCCGCGACAACGGGACCGGGCTGCTCACCGCGCCGGTCAACGACCCCGTCCTGCTGTCCACTTTGGTCCACAAGCTGGACGAAGCCGGGATCACCGCGGACGAGCTGGCGCTGCGGCTGCCCAGCCTCGACGAGGTGTTCCTCGCCCTCACCGGGCACACGGCCGAAGCGTCCACTGAGGACACCACCCGCGACCTCGAAGGGAGCCTGGCATGACGACGCTGGCGCTCGACCGCCCGGCCCCGCCGCGGCACATCAGCCCCGCCAAGGGTTTCCAGCACGCGCTTTCGCTGGCCTGGCGCGGCATCCTGAAGATCCGCAAGAACCCCGAACAGCTCGCCGACGTCACGTTGATGCCGATCGTCTTCCTGGTCATCTTCGTCTACCTGTTCGGCGGCGCGCTGTCCGGCTCGACCGACGCCTACCTGCAGATGGTGGTGCCCGGCATCATCGTGATGAACATCCTGCAGGCCTGCCTGACCGTCGGCGTGCAGCTCAACACCGACGTCACCAAGGGCGTGTTCGACCGGTTCCGCAGCATGCCGATCGCCCGCTCGGCACCGCTGATCGGCGCGGTGCTCGCCGACGTCGTGCGGTACGTCGTGTGCCTGGCCGTGCTGATGGTCGTCGCGACGCTGATGGGCTACCGGATCGCGACCAGCCCCGGCGAGTTCGCCGTGGCCATCCTGCTCGCGCTGGCGTTCGGGCTTAGCTTCTGCTGGGGCTCGGTGTTCGTCGGCATGCTGATGAAGACGCCGGGTTCGGCGCAGGCGCTGATGTTCGTCTTCATCATGCCGCTGACGTTCGGCAGCAACGTGTTCGTGCAGACGTCGACCATGCCGGGCTGGCTGCGGGCGTGGGCCGACATCAGCCCGGTCAGCCTGATGGCGAACGCGTTGCGCGGCCTGATGAACGGCGGCGCCGTCGCCGGGCCGCTGGCCGGCGCGCTGGCCTGGATGGCCGGTGCCGTCGTGGTGTTCTTCCCGCTGGCCACGTGGGCCTACCGCCGGCGGGTGTGAGGGCGCGGAGACACGGGGGTGTTCCGCACCAGGGGAAGGTCGTGAGTGGCAAGTAGGGTTCTAACCCGACTTGCCACTCACGACCGTTTTCAGCCCAGTTCGGCCAGGAGCCAGGCGATCGCGTCCGGTTTGGACAGGTTGCGGCACTCCTCGTAGAGGGTGTCGTAGCCGGGAAGGGACGCGCGCAGGTCGTCGATGAGCGCGCGGACCTCCGGGCTGCCGAGGTCCAGCCGCCCGCGGATGACGGCCGACGCGGCGAGCACCCGGGCCGCCGTCTCGTGCCTGCCCTGCTGCGCGCGGATCATCGCCAGCAGTTCCACCGCGCCCGCCATGTCCGGCATGTCGCCCCGCCGGTTCGTCGCCCGGATCGCGACGGCCGCGTGCGGTTCCGCCTCGTCGGCGCGCTCCTGGGCCAGCAGGAGCCGCGCCTCGAAGGCGTGCACGAACTCGTCGCCGATGCCGCCGGGGAACCAGTCGTCGCCGCCCATCGCGGTGACGCGGTCGAGCAGCGCCCGCGCCTCGGTCAGCTCGCCGGTGCGCAGCAGCAGTTCGAGCCGCCCGAACATCAGGATCGCGCGGTGCTGCAGGTTCGTGATGTCTTCGCCGTAGCGCTCCGCGGCTTCCTGGTCGCGCCACGCCCCTTCGAAGTCGCCGGTGCGCGCCCGCTCGACGGCCAGCCGCCACCAGTGCTGCACGGCGTCCTCATAGGACCGCAGCTCCATCGACAGCGCCAGGCCCTCCTGGTAGATCTCGATGGCCTTCGCGCTGTCGCCGTCCTGGGACAGCGCGTACGCCTTGAAGCTCAACGTCATCGCGGTGCCCCAGCGGTCACCGACCGCTTCGAACCCGGCGTGCGCCAGATCGCGCGCCCGGTCCGCGCCCGCGACGTCACCAGCGTCGTCGAGCAGGAAGCTCTCCACCCAGTGGCCGCCGGCACGCGTCCACGTGTCCGCGCTCTCCTGCGCCCGGTGCACCTCGCGGGCGGCGATTTCGCGGTCGCCACCGAGGAAGGCCAGCATCGGCAGCGCCACCGCGAGCCCGGGGTAGCGCTCCACCGCGTCCGTGCGCACGCATTCGTCGACCAGCCGGAGGATCTCGCTCTGGTCGGACCGGACCGGGACCGCGTCCATCAGGTAGACCAGCGCCCGGTAGGCCGCCCCGACCGCGGGCGGCAGCCGGTCGCCGAAGTCGAGGGTCTCGCGGATCAGCCCGCCGACCCGGTGGCCCTGGCCGAGGATGGTCAGGTACCAGAACATCCCGTCCAGCAGCTCGACCGCGTTGTCCACATCGGACGCTTCGATCGCGCCGCGCAGGGCGGCGATCATGTTCGCGCTCTCGGCCTCGTACTGGTCGATCGCCCGCAGCTGGTCGGCGGTGCGCAGCGTCGGCTCGAGCCGCTGCGCGAGCTCGCCGTAGAAGGAGGCCATCGCGTGGCGCGTCCGGTCGTGCTCGCCCGATTCGACCAGCCGCTCGGTGGCGTACGCGCGCAACGTCTCGAGCATCCGGTACCGCGGCTCGCCGGAGCCGCCGTCCACGGTGTCCACAATGGACTTCTCGACCAGGCTGCCGAGCACGTACGGGACGTCGGCGGCGGGCAGCAGCTCGTCCGCGCAGACGGCTTCGATCGGCCCCAGCTCGGCCCCGCCCGCGAACACCGCGAGCCGCCGGGCCAGCACCAGCTCGGCCTCGGTCAGCAGGTCCCAGCTCCATTCGACGACCGCGCGCAGCGTCCGCTGCCGGGGCAGCGCCGTCCGGCTGCCCGAGGTCAGCAGCCGGAACCGGTCGCCGAGCCGGCCGGCGATCTGGGCGACGGTCATCGACCGCAGCCGGGCCGCGGCCAGCTCCAGCGCCAGCGGCATCCCGTCGAGCCGGCGGCAGATCTCGCCGACCTGGTCCACAGTGGACTCGTCGAGCACGAAGTCGGGGCGCACGGCCGCGGCCCGGTCGAGGAACAACCGCG
>NZ_JAAGNB010000457.1:0-8015 GCF_010550475.1 Amycolatopsis sp. SID8362 | reverse complement strand
CGTCGGATCGCGCGGTGGCGGACTCGGTCCGGGGTGCCGGGGCCCACCCGGCGCCGGCTTCGGTGCTGGTCAGCCGCCTTTCGCGGGTCTGATCGGCCGGGGCGCGGCCCGTGCACCCGGCCCGCGATGTCATGAACGAGTCGTTCACCTCGTCGGACGCCAGGGTCCCGGCAAAGTCGCGCGCCGGCGAGCGGGTGACCGGCCGCAGGCTGGCTGCGTGCCTTGCCCGGCGTCGCGGGGATGTTGTGAATGGGTCATTTATGTCGTCTGGCGAGGTGAATGACTCGTTCATGTCGTCGCGGAGGGGCGGATCGGTCGTGCTGCCCGACTTTGCCGGGGCCCTGTCGTCGGACGCCATGAAAGGGTCGTTCATGGCGTTTCGCGCGCCGCTGTCCGAGCCCGGGCGCCGGAAATTGTCGTCGGATCGCGCGGTGGCGGACTCGGTCCGGGGTGCCGGGGCCCACCCGGCGCCGGCTTCGGTGCTGGTCAGCCGCCTCTCGCGGGTCTGATCGGCCGGGGCGCGGCCCGTTCACCCGGCCCGCGATGTCATGAACGAGTCGTTCACCTCGTCGGACGCCATGAAAGGGTCGTTCATGGCGTCCCGCCCGCCGCCGGAGCCCGGACGCCGGAAATTGTCGGTGGTGCCCCTTACCGTCTCCTCAAGTCAGTTCCGACGTGAGGAGGACCACATGAACGACGCGACCGACCTGTCCGAAGTGGACGTCTCGCACATTTCCGTCGAGGACATCGAGAGCATCGTGGTGGACTGCGATCGCTGCGTCGTGCGCGGCATCTCCTGCCACGACTGCGTGATCAGCGTGCTGCTCGGCGCGCCGCCCGCCGTCGTGTGGGACGCCGACGAGCGCCGCGCCGTCGACGCGCTCGCCGAAGCGGGGATGGTGCCGCGGCTGCGCTTGGTGGAGGGAGCCGCCTTGCGCAGCGCCTGACACGCCCGTTTCGTGTCGGCGCGCCGAATGGTCGATCGGATCAGGTGAACGGTCGGTGACCGAACAGGCCCTGGGAATATCCCCAGCGTGTAACGCCCATCACATGTTTTCTCCACTCCTGGTCCGATGGTGTTTCCGGGCGCTACGGAGAGTTTTTGGCCGACGGGTGGTGGACGTGGTGCCGGTCTTTTCGTAACCTGTCCGAGATCTCGTGGCCCCCGGCCGTCGATGAGGCGGCGACGCGAGATCGCCGCCGGGCGCAGCTTTGTCGGGAAGCTGGGATCCGGAACCACCACCGCTTGCTTCACCTGTTGCGGCAGAAGCAGCCCCGAAGCGGTGGGGACGAGCGGCGAAGAGGACTCCCCGGCCTCTTCGTGCCCCGGTCCCCGACGGCGGCCGAGACCAAAGGAGACCCGCGCGACCGTGCAGTCGCATCCAGTCAGGCGCGTGGTGTCAGGTGCCCTCGCCGCGGCTGCGGTGATCACCCTCGTCACCGTGGCCCAGCCGACGGCCACCGCCGCCCCCGTCCCCGTCCTCCAGGCCCCGCCCACCGGTTCGGACGCCCTCGCCCAGTACCGCGACCTCGCGGCACAGGCCGAAAAGCTCAACGAAGACCTGCTCAAGGCCCAGGACGACCTGAAGGCCAAGCAGGGTGAGCTCGACAAGGCCACCAACGACGTCAACGCGGCGAAGGACCAGGCCTCCCAGGCGACCGAGAACCAGAAGAAGTACCAGACCGAGGTCGACAAGTTCGCCGGCGCGTCGTTCACCAGCGGGGTCCAGCTGAACAAGCTGTCCGCGCTGCTGGCCGGCACGTCCACGCAGGACTTCCTCGACCGCTCCTCGGCGCTCGAGGTCATCGCGACCGAGAAGAACGGCGCGATGGGCAACCTCACCGGCGCCGTCCAGCAGGCCAACGACGCCACCGCCAAGGCGACCGACGCGGCGAAGCGCGCGACGGACGCCCGTGACGCCGCGGCGAAGCTGACGCAGGACATCCAGGCAAAGCAGAAGACGCTCAACGACCAGATCGAGCAGCTCAAGGCCGCCAACAAGAACCTCAGCGCGGCCGACAAGGCCCTGCAGGGCGACAAGGGCGGCACGGCGCCGAACGTCACGGCTCCCACCGCCGCGGCCCAGACCGCGGTCGACGCGGCGCTGAGCAAGCTCGGCACCCCGTACGGCTGGGGCGACACCGGGCCGAACTCGTTCGACTGCTCGGGCCTGATGCTGTGGGCGTACGGCAAGGCCGGGATCAAGCTGCCCCGGTCCAGCCGCGAGCAGTCCACCTTCGGCGCCGCGGTGCCGCGCGACCAGCTCCAGCCGGGCGACCTCGTGTTCTTCTACTCGCCCGTTTCGCACGTCGGCATGTACATCGGCGGCGGCAAGATGGTGCACGCGCCGGACACCGGCGACGTGGTGAAGATTTCCCCGCTGCAGAGCCAGTACTCGGGGGCGCGCCGCCCGACGGCGTGATCCCGCAGCACCCGCAGCACCCCGGAGGGGCGGCACCGCGCACGCGGTGCCGCCCCTCCGCCGTTCCGCACGGCCGCTAGCCTCTGGGGCGTGCTCAAGACCCTCCTCGTGACCAACGACTTCCCGCCCCGGCCCGGGGGGATCCAGAACTACCTGAACTCCCTCGCCACCCGGCTGCCGGCGGACGACCTGGTCGTCTACGCGCCTTCGTGGGAGTCGCGGACGGGGTCGCACGAGGAGTTCGACGCCGAGGCGCCGTTCGAGGTCGTCCGGCACCCGACGTCGCTGATGCTGCCGACGCCGGACGTGCTCCGCCGCGCGAAGCAGATCATGCGCGCGCGGGACTGCGAAGCCGTCTGGTTCGGCGCGGCGGCGCCGCTGGCGCTGCTGGGGCACTCCCTGCGCCAGGCCGGCGCGCGGCGAATCGTGGCGTCGACGCACGGCCACGAAGTCGGCTGGTCCATGCTCCCGGCCTCACGGCAGGCGTTGCGGCGCATCGGCGACACCGTGGACGCCGTCACCTACGTCAGCCGCTACACGCGCGGCCGGTTCGCCGCCGCGTTCGGCCCGATGGCCGGGCTGGAGCTGCTGCCGTCCGGGGTGGACGCCGAACTGTACAAACCAGACCCGGCCGGCCGCGCGGAAATCCGGGCGCGGCACGGGCTTTCCGACCGGCCGACCGTCGTCTGCGTGTCCCGGCTGGTCCCGCGCAAGGGCCAGGACCAGCTGATCCGCGCGCTGCCGCTGATCCGCGAGCGCGTCCCGGACGCGGCACTGCTGATCGTCGGCGGCGGGCCGTACCGCAAGAAGCTCACCGAGCTGGTCACCGGGCTCGGCCTGGAGCGTGACGTCGTGCTCACCGGCTCGGTGCCGTGGGCCGAGCTGCCCGCCCACTACGCGGCGGGCGACGTCTTCGCGATGCCCGCCCGCACCCGCGGCAAGGGGCTCGACGTCGAAGGGCTCGGCATCGTCTACCTGGAGGCGTCGGCGACCGGGCTCCCGGTCGTGGCGGGCAACTCCGGCGGGGCCCCGGAAACGGTGTTCGACGAGGTCACCGGGCACGTCGTCGAGGGCCGCGACACCGGCCAACTGGCCGACACCCTGGCCAGCCTCCTCGGCGACCCGGTGCGGGCACGCCGGATGGGGCAGGCGGGCCGCGCCTGGGTCACCGAGAACTGGCGGTGGGACACCCTGGCCGGGCGGCTGTCCGGCCTGCTCGACGGCGATCCGGTGGCCGTCGTCCGCTGAGGTTTCACGGCGTGTAGAGCGCCGGGTGCCGCGGGTCGTCGACGCGCACGACGACGTCGGCGAGCGAGCCGGGGTCCACTTCTTCTTCGTAGCGCTCGTAAGCCGGGACGGCCCACTCCTCGGGCACGCGGCGGCGCAGCGCGGCGGGGGAGAGCCACAGGTGCACGGCCAGGTCGAAGGCCAGCCCGGCGCCGAGCAGCAGTTCGCCGTCGAGCAGCACGACGCCGCCTTCGGGCAGGGGCACCCGCTCGGCGCGGGTCGCGCGGTCGCGCCCGGCGTCCCACAGCGACGGCAGGACTTCGCCGGAACCGCCGTCGCCCAGGGGATCGAGCACTTCGCGGCGGAGGGCGCCGAGGTCGAGCCAGTCGGTGTAGCGGGCGTCGGGGTTCGTGCGGCCGTGCTCGTAGCGCAGCGACGCGGGGCGCAGGAAGTCGTGCGCGGACACGCGCAGCACCGCGCGGCCGCGCAGGCGCAGCGGGTCGACCAGCGCGTCCGCGAGTTCTGTGGTTTCCGTCGCACCCGCCGCGCCGTCGACGGCGACCGCGAACCGGGGACGCCCGGTGAGCGCGTCGATGCGGTCGGTCAGTTCTTCGGCCAGCACGGCCGGGGAAATGGGGCGGTAGCGCACGAGGACCGATCCTCCCAGCCGGGCCACCGCCCGGTTTTGTCGTACCCCGGTGCGAAGATGTGGGCATGACTTCACCAGTGGGGAAAACGGCCGATGCCGGGTGGAACATCGGCGTTTCGCGGACCCTGCCGTACGCGCCGGAGACGGTGTGGGACTTCCTGGTCGGCCGGGACGGCGTCGCGATCTGGCTCGGGCCGGGGGTCGAGCTGCCCCGGGAGGCGGGCGCGGAGTACGAAACGGCGAACGGCACGGTCGGCGAGGTCCGCAGCTACGTCGAGAACGACCGCGTGCGGCTCACCTGGCGGCCGAGCGACTGGGACCACGACTCGACCGTCCAGGTGCGGCTGAGCGGCGCGGGTGCCAAGACCACGCTGCGGTTCCACCAGGAATGGCTCGCGGACGCGGAAGAACGGGAGGAACAGCGGGCATACTGGCAGGACGTGACCGAGCGCGTGGTGGCGGCACTCGCCGAGCGCTGAAGCGGACTGCACGGGGGAGCGGATGACGACTTTCGAAGTGGCCCAGGACTTCGCGCAGGACGCGCACCTGTTCTCGGAGCTGCTGCGCGCGGGCGGCCCGGTGCGCCGGGCCCGGATGCCGCGCGGCCTGGACTGCTACATCGTGACGGACTTCGCGCAGGCGCGGGCGCTGCTGGCGGATCCGCGGCTGCACAAGAACAGCGCGCGGGCCCGCGCGCTGTTCGAGGCGAAGCTGCCGTCCGGCGAGGCCATGCAGGGCGGGCTGGGGCAGGACCTGGGCTTCCACATGCTCAACTCCGACCCGCCGGACCACACGCGGCTGCGGAAGCTGGTGAACAAGGCCTTCACCGGGCGGACCATCGCCCGGCTGCGGCCGCGCGTGGAGGAGATCACCGCGGAGCTGCTCGACGCGCTGGCCGGGCAGGAGCGGGCCGACCTGCTGCCCGCGTTCGCCGCGCCGCTGCCGATCACGGTGATCTGCGAGCTGCTCGGCGTGCGCGCGGCGGACCGCACCGAGTTTTCCGCGTGGTCGAGGACGTTGCTCAGCTCCGCGGAACCGGAGGCGATGCAGGCCGCGGCGAAGAGCATGTACGCGTACCTGACGGACCTGATCGCGCGCAAGCGCGCCGAGCCGGCCGAGGACCTGCTGTCGGACCTGGTGCACGCGACCGACGACGGGGACTCGCTGTCCGAGCCCGAGCTGGTCTCGATGGCGTTCCTGCTGCTGGTCGCCGGGCACGAGACCACCGTCAACCTGATCGCCAACGGCGTCCTGGCGCTGCTGCGCGAGCCGGCGCAGCTGGCCCGGCTGCGCGCGGAGCCGGAGCTGATGCCGAACGCCGTCGAGGAGTTCCTCCGCTTCGACGGCCCGATCCACCTGGCCACCATCCGGTTCACGGCCGAGCCGGTCGAGGTGGGCGGCGTGACGATCCCGGAAGGCGAGTTCGTGCTGGTTTCGCTGCTGGGCGCGAACCGGGACGCCGAGCGCTACCCGGAGCCGGACCGGCTGGACATCACCCGCGCGGCGGGCGGGCACCTGGCCTTCGGGCACGGCATCCACTACTGCGTCGGCGCGCCGCTGGCCCGGCTGGAGGCGGAGATCGCGCTGGGCGGGCTGCTGGCGCGGTTCCCGGAGCTGGCGCTGGACGCGAAGCCGGACGAGCTGGCCTACCGGCCGAGTTCGCTGGTGCACGGGTTGGAGGCGTTGCCGGTCCGGCTGAAGTGACGTCGTAGGGTCGGCCAATGGAAACCGACCTGCTCGCTCTGGACGCCCAGCACGTGTGGCACCCGTACGCGCCGATGCCGGCGAAGGTGCCGTCGCTGCTGGTGACCGAGGCGAGCGGCGTCCGGTTGAAGCTGGCCGACGGCCGGGAGCTGGTCGACGGGATGTCGTCGTGGTGGTCGGCCATCCACGGCTACCGGCACCCGGTGCTCGACGCCGCGCTCACCGCGCAGGCCGGGCGGATGAGCCACGTCATGTTCGGCGGCCTGACGCACGAACCCGCGATCACCCTGGCGAAGACGCTGGTCGATGTGACGCCCGAGGGGCTGGAGCACGTCTTCCTCTGCGACTCCGGCTCGGTGTCGGTCGAGGTCGCCGCGAAGATGTGCCTGCAGTACCAGCGTTCGCGCGGGCTGCCGGAGAAACGCCGGCTGCTGACCTGGCGCGGCGGCTACCACGGCGACACCTTCACGCCGATGAGCGTGTGCGACCCCGACGGCGGCATGCACTCGCTGTGGCGCGGAGTGCTGCCCGAGCAGGTCTTCGTGCCCGCGCCGCCGTCCGGGTTCGACGCGCCGCCGGACCAGTCCTATGTGGACATCCTGGCGGAAGCGATTTCCCGGCACGCGGGGGAACTCGCGGCGGTGATCGTCGAACCGGTCGTGCAGGGCGCCGGCGGCATGCGCTTCCACCACCCCGCGTACCTGCGCGCGCTGCGCGAACTGACCGAAGCGCACGACGTGCTGCTGATCTTCGACGAGATCGCGACGGGCTTCGGCCGCACCGGCACGCTGTTCGCGGCGGAGCACGCGGGCGTGACGCCGGACGTCCTGTGCGTCGGCAAGGCGCTGACCGGCGGCTACCTGAGCATGGCCGCGACCCTGTGCACCCCGGAGGTGGCGGCGGGTATTTCCCGCGGCGCGCTCCCGGTCCTCGCGCACGGCCCGACGTTCATGGGCAACCCGCTGGCGTCGGCGGTCGCGAACGCCTCGCTCGGCCTGCTCGCCGACGGCACCTGGCGCCAGGACGTCACCCGCCTGGAGAAGGGTCTCTTGGACGGCCTCGCCCCGGCCCGCGACCTCCCGTCGGTGACGGACGTCCGGGTGCTGGGCGGCATCGGCGTCCTCCAGCTGGACCACCCGGTCGACATGGCGGTGGCGACCGAGGTGGTTACCGAGCACGGCGCCTGGCTGCGCCCGTTCCGCGACCTCGTCTACGCGATGCCCCCGTACGTTTCGACGGACGACGACCTCGCGGTGATCACCCGTGCGATGCTCGCGGTCGCCGAAAAGGCGTGATTTCAGCACATCGGGTGTGACCACGCCCACAGCGAGACCCGAAGGTCTCTCATCGTCGCGCTGTGTGCCGGAGCAAGATCGACACCACGCGAACGGTGGGGGCGGTCCGTGTGAAAGGTCCGGGTGAGCGCACCGATCCCGTACCGGACCAAACGCGAGAAATGCTTGCGTAGCGGACTTTTCGTCCGGTTTCGGCGATCCTGCCCCCATGATCGAGATCGTTCGTGGCGAACACGACACCGGCCCCCCGAAGCAGAACCTCAAGCACGACCTCCTCGCGTCGATAGTCGTCTTCCTCGTCGCCGTCCCCCTGTCCCTCGGCGTGGCCTTCGCCGCCGGGGCGCCGTTGCTCTCGGGCCTGATCTCCGCCGTCGTCGGCGGGCTGGTCGCGAGCCTCCTCGGCGGGTCGCCGCTGCAAGTCAGCGGGCCTTCCGCCGCCCTCACCGTGGTGCTGGCTGACACGATCGCCACCCACGGCTGGCCGGTCACCTGCGCGATCACCGTCGCCGCCGGCCTGCTGCAAATCCTCTTCGGGCTGACTCGGGCCGCCCGGGCCGCGCTCGCCGTCTCGCCCGCCATCGTGCACGGGCTGCTCGCCGGCATCGGGGTCACGCTCGTGCTCGGGCAGCTGCACGTCGTGCTCGGCGGGACGGCGCGGGGCTCCGCGCTCGCCAACGTCGCCGCGCTGCCGCGGCAGATCGCCGCGCACCACGACCA
>NZ_JAAGNB010000408.1:0-5652 GCF_010550475.1 Amycolatopsis sp. SID8362 | reverse complement strand
TGCGGCCCGTGGCCGGTCCGCACGGAACCGTTGCCGCCCCCGGGCGCCCCGGGAGCCCCGCCGATCCTGGTCGCGGCGACGGCGGCCGACCCGTCGACCCCGGGAGTGGGCAGCACGCGCGCGGCGGACCAGATGCCGTCGGCGGTGACGATCACGTGGCAGGGCGCGGGGCATGGTGCGGTGGGCGCTTCGCCGTGCGTGACGGACGCGGCGCGGGCTTTCCTGGTGGACGGGAAGATCCCTGCGAACGGAACCCTCTGCCCGGCCTGAGATGTAGTGAATGACTCATTCATGTCGTCTGACGACATGAATGAGTCATTCACGTCATGCGGCCGGGCTCCCGGTGCCTCTCAGGACTCCCGCAGTCCCGCGTTGAGCCGAGCCGCCTCGCGCGTCAGGTGCTCGACCTCCGCCGCGTTCGTCGCCTTCCGGGCCGCCTCGGCGTACAGCTCCGCCGCCCGAGCCACCTCCCCCTCACGCTCGTGCAGATACGCCGCCACCGCCGTGTACCGCGGCAACGACGGATCCAGCTCGGCCAACGCGGCCAACCCGGCACGGGCCCCGTCGGCCTCCCCCACCGCCACCGCGCGGTTGAGCCGCACGACCGGGCTGTCCGTCAGCCGGGCCAGCTCGTCGTACCACTCGACGATCTGCACCCAGTCCGTCTCCTCCGCCCGAGGCGCGTCGGCGTGCAAAGCCGCGATGGCCGCCTGCGCCTGGAACTCCCCCAGCCGATCCCGCGCCAGCGCGGCCTGCAGGATCGACACGCCCTCGGCGATCAGCTTCGTGTCCCACAAGGACCGGTCCTGCGACGCCAGCGGCACCAGCCCGCCGTCCGGCCCGGTGCGGCCGGCGCGACGGGCGTGGTGCAGCAGCATCAGGGCGAGCAGCCCCGCCACCTCGGGGTGGTCGATCGACGCCGCCAGCCGGCGGGTGAGGCGGATCGCCTCCGCCGCCAGGTCGACGTCGCCCGAATACCCCTCGTTGAACACCAGGTACAGCACGCGCAGCACCGTCGCGACGTCGCCGGGCTCGTCGAAGCGCACGCCCGAGACCGTCTTCTTCGCCCGGCTGATGCGCTGGCCCATCGTCGCCTCGGGCACCAGGTACGCCTGCGCGATCTGGCGCGTGGTCAGCCCGCCCACCGCGCGCAGGGTCAGCGCGACCGCCGACGACGGCGTCAGCGACGGGTGCGCGCACAGGAAGTACAGCTGCAGCGTGTCGTCCTCGGCGGGCACCTCCCCGGGCGGCACCTCGGCTTCGACGACGTCCTCGCGACGGCGGCGGGCGGTGTCCGAGCGGGTCTCGTCGAGGAACTTGCGCCAGGCGACCGTGACCAGCCAGCCCTTCGGGTCGCGCGGCGGGCCGTCCGCCCAGCCGCGGACGGCCTCGATCAGCGCTTCCTGGACGGCGTCTTCGGCCGCCGCGAACGGGGCGCCGCGGCGGACGAGGATCGCCAGCACCGCGGGGGTGAGACTGCGGAGGAGAACCTCGTCCACCGGGCCGGTCACTCCGTGATGGTGGGCAGCGGGGCCAGGCACGGGCGCAGCTCGAGCCACTCGTGGATCGGCTTCCCGCCCGCGCCCGGCGCCGCGGACAGCTCGCCGGCCAGCTCGAGCGCGCGCTCGTAGCTGTCGACGTCGATGATCATCCAGCCGGCGATGAGGTCCTTCGTCTCGGCGAACGGGCCGTCGGTGACCGGCGGGCGCCCCTCGCCGTCGTAGCGGACGAACGTCCCCTCGGGTGCCAGCCCCTGCTCGCCGACGAACTCGCCGGTCTCCCGGAGCTTGGCCGCGAACTCGTCCATGTACCGGATGTGCGCGGTGATCTCTTCCGGCTCCCACTGGTCCATCGGCACGCAGTTGACTGCCTCCGGCGCGCCGCGGTAGTGCTTGAGCAGCAGGTACTTGGCCATCGTGGTGCTCCCTCAGGTGGTGGGCGACCGGCGTTCCCGGTCGCCTTCACCCCGGGGACGGAGCCGGTTCCCGGCTTTCGACATCGCCGCCGAAGAAAATTTACTGGCGGTAGGACTCGACCTCGGAGACCGGGCGGGCCGCGGCGTCGTCCGGGTTCTCGTGGAACTCGGTCTTCGCGCGACGCTGCCGCAGCAGGTCCCAGCACTGGTCGAGCTGCTGCTCGACCGCGGTGAGGCGGTCCTTGTCGCCGCCGCTCAGCCCCACGCCGACCGAACGCGACCGGAGCTCGTGCTCCTCCGCGATCAGCTCGTCGATCCGGCCCAGGATTTCGCCGTCGGCCATCTGTGGTCCTCCTCTTCCGGGTTGCTCGGAGCACGACGCTACCCCGGCCCCGGGAATTCCCGCCGCCCCCGGTTCGTTGACCAGGGCATGAGCACCGTTGAGCTGACCGCCGAGAACTTCGACCAGACGGTAAACGACAACGAATTCGTCCTGATCGACTTCTGGGCGAGCTGGTGCGGACCGTGCCGCCAGTTCGCGCCGGTCTACGAAAAGGCCTCCGAGAAGCACGACGACATCGTGTTCGCGAGCGTCGACACCGAAGCGCAGCAGCAGCTCGCGGCCGCCTTCGACGTCCGCTCGATCCCGACGCTGGCCATCATCCGGGACAAGACCCTGATCTACGCCCAGCCCGGCGCGCTCCCCGAGCCCGCGCTGGAAGAGCTCATCAAGCAGGCGCGCGACGTCGACATGGCCGAGGTCAAGCGCAAGGCCGCCGAAGCCGAGGCCGAGCAGGCCTGACCACCACCACACCCGTGAAGGCCTCCTTACCGGTCAAAAATGCCGGTAAGGAGGCCTTCACGGCGTTTCAGGAGCGGGTCGCGAGCCCGCGCAGGAAGAACGCCAGGTTCGCCGGGCGCTCGGCCAGCCGCCGCATGAAGTAGCCGTACCACTCGTCGCCGTAGGGCACGTAGACGCGCATGCGCGCGCCCGAAGCCGCGATCCGCGCCTGCTCCTCCGGCCGGATGCCGTAGAGCATCTGGAACTCGTGGTCGTCGTCCTTGCGGCCGTGCTCGTCGGCCAGCGCGGCGGCGATCTCGATCATCCGCGGGTCGTGCGAAGCGACCATCGGATAGCCGGAGCCCGCCATCAGCACGCGCAGGCAGCGGACGTACGACTTGTCCACTTCGGACTTCTCCTGGAACGCGACCGACTCCGGCTCGGCGTACGCGCCCTTGCACAGCCGGACCCGGGAGCCCGGGCCCGACAGCGCGCGGCAGTCCGCCTCGGTCCGATGCAGGTAGGCCTGCAGCACCGCGCCCACCCACGGGTACTCGCCGCGCAGCTCGCGCAGGATGCCGAGCGTCGAGTCCGTGGTGGTGTGGTCCTCCATGTCGAGCGTCACGGTGGCGCCGACCGCCTCGGCCGCCGCGCAGATCTTCCGCGCGTTCTCCAGCGCGACGTCCTCGCCGTTCGACGGCAGGAACTGCCCGACCGCCGACAGCTTCACCGAGACGTCGGCGCCGTCCGCCAGCCCTTCCGCGGCGAGCGCGGTCAGCACGGCTTCGTAGGCCGCCACGGTCGACGCGGCCTGCGCGGCGTCGGTGGTGTCCTCACCGAGGTGGTCGAGGGTGATCCGGCGCCCGTCCGCGGCCAGTTCCCTGGCCACGCGGACGGCGTCGGCGGTCTCGGACCCGGCGACGAACCGGCGCACCACGGATCGGGTGGCGGGCACGGCCTCGACGAGCGCCCGGATCTTCCGGGACCGGGCGGCGGCGAGCAGCGGGGCACGCAACATGACGGTCTCCCTCTCAGCCCTGGTGCGGGTAGCGCACGGAGGTCGGCGGCACGAAGGTCTCCTTGATCGAGCGCGGGCTGGTCCAGCGCTGGAGGTTGAAGATCGAGCCCGCCTTGTCGTTGGTGCCGGAGGCGCGCGCGCCGCCGAACGGCTGCTGGCCGACGACGGCGCCGGTCGGCTTGTCGTTGACGTAGAAGTTGCCCGCGGCGAACCGCAGCGCCTCGGACGCCTTCGCCACGGCCGCGCGGTCGTCGGCGATGATCGCGCCGGTCAGGGCGTACGCGGCGGTCTCGTCGACGAGCTTGAGCACGGCGTCGAAGTCGGCGTCCTCGTAGACGTGGATCGACAGGATGGGGCCGAAGTACTCGGTCGAGAAGATCTCGTGCTTCGGGTTGCCCGAGACGAGGATCGTCGGCTGGACGAAGTACCCGACGCTGTCGTCGGCCGTCCCGCCGGTGAGCACCTCCACCGAGTCGTCGGAAGCGACGCGGTCGAACAGCGCGGTGTGCTTGGCGAACGCGCGGGCGTCGATCACCGCGCCGCCGAAGTGCGACAGGTCGGTGACGTCGCCGTAGGTCAGCGCCTCGGTCTCGGCCACGAGACCGTCCTTCAGCCGGTTCCAGACGCTGCGCGGGACGTACGCGCGCGAAGCGGCGGAGCACTTCTGGCCCTGGTACTCGAAGGCGCCGCGGACCAGCGCGGTGCGCAGGACGTCGACGTCGGCCGACGGGTGCGCGAGCACGAAGTCCTTGCCGCCGGTCTCGCCGACCAGCCGCGGGTACGAGCGGTAGCCCGCGATGTTGGCGCCGACCGTGCCCCAGAGGTGCTGGAACGTCGCGGTCGAGCCGGTGAAGTGGATGCCGGCCAGGTCGCGGTGGGTCAGGGCGACCTCGGAGACGGCCTTGCCGTCGCCCGGCAGCAGGTTGATGACGCCCGGCGGCATACCCGCCTCTTCGAGCAGCCGCATGGTCAGGTGCGCGGCGAACGACTGCGTCGGCGACGGCTTCCACAGGACCGTGTTGCCCATCAGCGCGGGCGCGGTCGGCAGGTTGCCGGCGATCGCGGTGAAGTTGAACGGCGTGATCGCGTAGACGAAGCCCTCGAGGGGCCGGTGCTCCATCCGGTTCCACACGCCCGGCGAGCTGACCGGCTGCTCGGTGAGCACGCGGCGGCCGAACTCGACGTTGAAGCGCCAGAAGTCGGCGAGCTCGCAGGCGGAGTCGATCTCGGCCTGGGTCGCGGTCTTGGACTGGCCGAGCATGGTGGCGGCGTTCAGGGTGGCGCGCCACTTGCCGGTGAGGAGGTCGGCGGCGCGCAGCAGGATGGCGGCGCGGTCGTCGTAGGACAGCGCGCGCCACTCCGGCGCGGCCTTCGCGGCGGCCGCGATGGCGTCGGTGGCGTCCTGCTGGGTGGCGCTGTGGATGGTGCCGAGGACGTGCCGGTGGTTGTGCGGCTGGACGACGTCGATCTTCTCGCCGCCGCCGGGGCGCTGCTCACCCCCGACGGTGACCGTCAGGTCGATGGGTTCCGCCTGGCCCAGCCGCTTGAGCGCACCCTCGAGTTCGGCGCGCTCAGCGCTGCCCGGCGCGTACGTGAGCACCGGCTCGTTCTTCGGGGCGGGGGTCTGGGTCACGGCGTCCACGGCGGCTCCTCTGCAGCGCTGTACGTCTGGATGCCCCGAACGGTAACTCCGGACACGTGGTGGCGGATTGTCCAACCGGCTAAAATCGCCCGTATGATCTTGGCTGATCAGACAACTCGGCGATGACGTCGCTGCGGCACGTGCTGGCGACGCTCGGCGAGCCGCTCGTCGAGGTCGTCGTGGCTCCGCACGGCCTGGGCGTCCCGGTCTCCGACGTCGTCATCCTCGACCCCGAAGACCCCCTCGAAGCCTCGCCGGGCGACCTGGTGCTGGTGATCGGCGCGCGGGGCCGGGCG
>NZ_JAAGNB010000354.1:0-1823 GCF_010550475.1 Amycolatopsis sp. SID8362 | reverse complement strand
GGCCGCGACCTCCCGCGCCCACTCGGCCCGCTGCGGCGCCTGCTCGGTGATCTCGAGCAGCCGCAGGTGCGCGGTGCGGACCCGGCGGATCTTCTCCGCGCCCGCCCGCTCTTCCTGCAGGAAGGCGTCCGCCCGCTGGGCGGCCGACCGCGCCCGCAGCTCCTCGGCGGTGACCAGCCCGACGCGCTCTTCCGAAGCGGCGAGCACGGCGCCGACCCACTCGGCGACGTCCGTCTCCGGCGGGTCCTGCTGGGCTTCCTGCGCGTACCTGGCCAGCAGCTCCCGCACGTCCCGCTGTCGGCCGTCCAGCTCGCGCCCGCGCTCGGCCCGCAGGTCGGCGAACCAGCGTTCGACGTCGGCGAAGCGCTCGGTGCCGAACAGCCGCTCGAGGAGCTTCTCGCGCTCGGCGGTGTCCGACCGCAGGAACCGGGCGAACTCGCCCTGCGGCAGCAGCACCACCTGGAAGAACTGGGCCGCGGTCATCCCGAGCAGCCGCTCGACGGTGCGCGCGACCTCCTCGATCCGGATCAGGCCCTCCGGGGCCAGCCCGGCGGGAGCGGTGCCGACCCAGCTCAGCGATACCCGGGCCTGCTGGGTGGTCGTGCCCTCGCCGCGCCGCTTCGGCCGCTGGTACTCCGGGTTCCGCACGATCTTCAGCCGGTGCCCCTGCACGGTGAGCTCCAGCGCGACCTCGGTGATCTGGTCGGGGTCGGCGAGGTCGCAGCGCAGCCGCTTGGCTTCGTTGCGGGCGCCGGGGACCACGCCGAACAACGCGAACGCGATCGCGTCGAGCAGCGTCGTCTTGCCCGCCCCGGTTTCGCCGTGCAGGAGGAAGAGGCCGTCGGCCCCGAGCACGTCGAAGTCGACGGCTTCGCGCGCGCAGTACGGCCCGAAGGCTTCGACCTCCAGCCTGTGCAGCCTCATTTCGCCAGGGCCCCCCGGTCGGCTGCTTCCAATGCCTTGAACAGGAGCCGCTCTTCGCTCTCGGTCGGCGGGGCGCCCCGGCAGTCGTCGAGGAAGCTGCGCGAGATCTCGATGTCGGACCGGCCGCGGACGGCTTCGGAGTAGCGCAGCGGGGCGCCGTCGTGACCGCCCGCGGGCTCCCACTCCAGGTGGACCGCGTACGGGAACCGCTCGCGCAGGCGCCGCATCGCGTCGACCGGGCGGACGCGGTCGGTGACCGTGATCGAGAGGAAGTGCCCGAGGTGGAGGTCGTGTGCCGGGTCCGCCAGGAGGTCCTCGATCTCGCCGGTGATCGTGGCGAGCGCTCGCGGCACCGGCAGCTCGTGCCTGCGCACGTCGCCCAGCCCACCGGCGTCCAGGTCGACCAGCCAGACGGACTTCCGTTGGCGCGCTTCGGAAAACGAGTACGCCAGCGGGCTGCCGGAGTAGCGGAGGTGCGCGGCGAGCGTCTGCGGGCCGTGGAGGTGGCCCAGCGCCACGTAGTCGACGCCGTCGAAGACCGACCCGGGTACTTGCTCGACCCCGCCGACCGCGATCGTCCGCTCGGAATCCGTCGGTTCGCCGCCGGTGACGAACGCGTGCGCGAGCACGACCGACCGGGTGCCCGGCCGGGTCGCGAGGTCCGCGCGGATCCGGCGCATGGCCTCGGTGAGCACGCCGGTGTGGCCGCGCGCCTCCGGCACGCCCAGCGCGTGGCGGGCCGGTTCCGGTTCCAGGTAAGGGATGCCGTAGACGGCCACCGGCCCGTGGCCGTCCTCGAGCAGCACCGGTTCGGCCAGCCCGCCGACGGTGGTGCGCAGGTGCAGGCCGCCCGCCGCCGCGAACTCCGCGAAGGCGCCGAGCCGGGGCGCGGAGTCGTG
>NZ_JAAGNB010000314.1:0-6825 GCF_010550475.1 Amycolatopsis sp. SID8362 | reverse complement strand
GCTGAGCGTCGACCACCGCGGCGTCCGCGAGATCACGTTCGCCGAGGCCGACGGCAGCGGCCGGGACGCGCCGAGCGCGGCCGAAGCCGTCCGGATCGCCCAGGACGCCGTCGAGACGTTCGGCCTGGCCGACCGCGTCGACCTCGTCGCGGACAAGGTGCGCCACCAGTACCACGCGGGCGGCACGCCCGAGGAAATCGCGGAACCGCGCGTGCGCGAAACCCACGTGGTGTTCACGCAGCTGGTCGACGGCCACCCGGTCGTCACGCCCGGGCTGGGCGAGGTGCGGGTCAGCATCGACGGCGGCGGCACCGTGACGACGATCGTCGACGCGACCCGCGAGGTCGACCGGCTGACCGGCAGCGCGCCCGCGGCACCGCCGTCCGCCCGCGAGCCGGTCCGCGATCCGTCCACTGTGGACGAAGCACTGGACGGCCGGCTGCAGCGCCTGCTGCGCCGCCTCTCGGCAGGCGGCCGCGTGCCCGCCGAGGTCCGCGAGGTCCCGGATTCGACGGCGGTCGGCTACGCCCTGCGCGGCGACGACGGCACGCCGTGCGTCCGGCGCACGGTCGAAGTGGACTGCGGCGAAGGGCTCGCGAAGCGGTACGTGCTGGAGGCGCCCCTGCGGTGACCGCACCGCCGAGACGGGACGGGCCGGCACCCAGTCGGGGGGGTGCCGGCCCGTCCGCTGCCCGGAGATCGACGGCGACGCGGACGTGTGAACCGGGTGTATCCGGGGCATTAACAACGGACACCTGATTTCCACGGGGAGCGCGTACCGAGGGGAGACCGCGATGACCTTCGACTTCGTCGGCCGCTGGCTGGGCCGGCACCGTGACCAGCCGGGCGTCACGGTGGACCTTTCGTGCGGTGGCCGCGTGACGCTGCGCGAGGTCGACGGGCGCCCGGTGCTGGCGATCACCACCGCGCCGGGGCCGGACGGGCGGTGCGAGGTCGCCGCCGTTCCGTTGTCGGATGCCGAACGCCGCGAGCTGGGGCAGGTCCTCGATCCGGCCGCCCTGCTGGCTTCCTGACCGGGGCCCCTACTTTCGCGGATCCGGATGTTTTCCGGGTCGGTCCCGCCGTAGGCTGCGCACCGTGCTTTGTGGCAGCCCTCGCGAGAAACGCGGTCCCGGCAGTGTGGCGCGGGTCGCTTTTTGTGGGGTTCCCACAACGCAGCCGCCTTGGCATGCGCCATGGCGGACATTGGTCTACCCCGCGGTAATCCAGCAGGGTGTAGACAGGTGCAGGCGACGCTCCAGGACAGGTGCGTCGCCTTCTGTGCGTGGGTACTTGGGAGGCTCAGCCGGTGTTCAGTCGTGTCGCCATCGTCAACCGCGGAGAGGCCGCGATGCGGCTCATCCACGCCGTCCGGGACCTGTCGGCGGAAACCGGGACGCGGATCGAGACGGTGGCCCTCTACACCGACGCGGACCGCACCGCCACGTTCGTCCGTGAGGCCGACCTGGCCTACGACCTCGGTCCGGCTTCGGCCCGGCCCTACCTCGACCTCGCCAAGCTCGAGAAGGCGCTCGTCGAGACGAAGGCCGACGCCGCGTGGGTCGGCTGGGGCTTCGTCGCCGAGGACCCGGCCTTCGCCGAACTGTGCGAAAAGGTCGGTGTCACCTTCGTCGGGCCGAGCGCCGACGCGATGCGCAAGCTCGGGGACAAGATCGGCGCGAAGCTGATCGCCGAAGAGGTCGGCGTGCCGGTCGCGCCGTGGAGCCGCGGCGAGGTCGCGACCCTCGAAGCCGCGCTGGAAGCCGGCGACCGGATCGGCTACCCCCTGATGCTCAAGGCGACCGCCGGCGGCGGCGGGCGCGGTATCCGCATGGTGGCCTCCGGCGAAGACCTCGCCGACGCCTACGAGCGCACCAGCCAGGAAGCCCTGCGCGCGTTCGGCTCCGGTGTCGTGTTCCTGGAGCGCCTGGTCACCGGCGCGCGGCACGTCGAGGTCCAGGTGATCTCCGACGGCGAGACGGCGTGGGCGCTCGGCGTCCGCGACTGCTCGGTGCAGCGGCGCAACCAGAAGATCATCGAGGAGTCGGCCTCCCCCGTCCTCGCGCCCGAGCAGACCGCCGAGCTGAAGGCGTCGGCCGAGCGGCTCGCGGTGAAGGTCGGCTACCGCGGCGCGTGCACCGTCGAGTTCCTGTACCACCCGGGCGAGAAGCTGTTCGCCTTCCTCGAGGTCAACACCCGGCTGCAGGTCGAGCACCCGATCACCGAGATCACCACCGGCACCGACCTGGTCAAGCTGCAGCTGCACGTCGCGGGCGGCGGCAAGCTGGAAGGCACCCAGCCCGCCGAGCTCGGCCACGCGGTCGAAGCCCGGCTCAACGCCGAAGACCCCGACCGCGACTTCGCGCCCTCCCCCGGCCGCATCGCGCGCCTCGCGCTGCCCGCCGGCCCCGGCATCCGCGTCGACACCGGCGTCAGCGAAGGCGACACCATCCCCGCCGACTTCGACTCGATGATCGCCAAGATCATCGCCTACGGCCGCGACCGCGACGAGGCGCTCGGCCGCCTGCGCCGCGCGATGGCCGAGACCACGGTCATCATCGAAGGCGGCGCCACCAACAAGAGCTTCGTGCTCGACCTGCTCGACCAGCCCGAGGTGATCGACGCCAGCGCCGACACCGGCTGGATCGACCGCGTCCGCGCCGAAGGCCGCCTGGTCACCCACCGGCACTCCGCGATCGCGCTCGCCGCGGCCGCCATCGAGGCCTACCAGGACGAGGAAGAGATCTCGGTTCAGCGCCTGCTCTCGACCGCGCACGGCGGCCGCCCGCAGGTGCAGCACGAAAGCGGCCGCCCGCTCGACCTCAAACTCCGCGGCGTCGGCTACCGCGTCAGCGTGGCCCGCGCCGGGCGCACGCGCTTCCGCGTCGGCGTCTCGGCGGGTACGTCGGACGTGCACCACGCCGAGGTCGAGATCGACCGCTTCGACGCCCACAGCGGCCAGATCCGGGTCAACGGGCGCCGGTTCCGCCTGGTGTCGGCCACCCACGGCCCGATCCACCTGGTCGAGGTCGACGGCGTCACCCACCGCGTCAGCCGCGACGAAGGCGGCGTCGTCCGCTCGCCAGCACCCGCGCTGGTCGTCGCGACGCCCCTATCCGTCGGCGACGAGGTCGAGGCGAACGCGCCGATCCTCGTGCTGGAGAGCATGAAGATGGAGACGGTGCTGCGCGCGCCGTTCCGCGCCCGCGTCCGCGAATGCCCGGTGTCGGTCGGCAGCCAGGTCGAGACCGGCGCACCGCTGATGCGCCTGGAGCCGCTGTCCGACGGCGCCGAGGACGAGGCCGCCGAAGAGACCGAGACCGTCGAGATCGAGCTCCCGTCCGTGCCCGACGGCGTGTCCGCGGCCGAGCGCGTCGAACGCGGCCTGCAGGACCTCAAGAGCCTGCTGCTCGGCTTCGACGTCGACCCGGCCGAGCGCAAGCGGCTCGTCGCGGCCTACCTGGAAGCGCGCACCGAACTGGGCAACCGCCCGGTCGAAGGCGAACTCGACCTGCTCACCGTCTTCGCCGACCTGTCCGAGCTGAGCCGCAACACCCCCGGCGGCGAGCTCGACACCGAGGCGAACAGCGCCGTGCACAGCTCGCGCGAGTTCTTCCACAGCTACCTGCAGAGCCTCGACGTCGAACGCGCCGGCGTCACCGAAGGCTTCCAGGCCCGGCTGCGCCAGGTGCTCGCGCACTACGGCGTCGCCGACCTCGACCGCACGCCGGAGCTGGAGGCCGCGGTCTTCCGGATCTTCCTGGCGCAGCAGCGGACGGCGGCCGACGTCGCCGTCGTTTCGGAGCTGCTGCGGCAGTGGCTGACCGGCGCCCCGCCGGCGGAGGCGCTGAGCGAGCGCGCCGGGCTTACCCTGGAGCACCTCGTCGAGGCCACGCAGGTGCGCTTCCCCGCGGTGTCCGACCTCGCCCGGGGTGTCGTGTTCCGCTGGTTCGCCCAGCCGCTGCTGCGCCGCCACCGCGCCGAGGTGTACGCCGCCGTCCGCACCGAGCTGCGCTACCTCGACCAGCACCCGGACGCGCCGGACCGCGCCGACCGGATCCAGGCGATGATCACCGGCTCCCAGCCCCTCGTCCGGCTGGTCGGCCAGCGGATCGGGCGCCCGGGCCGCGACCACGCGCCGCTGCTGGAAGTGCTGACCCGCCGCTACTACGGCAACCGGCGGCTGTCCGGGGTCGCGGTGCGCGACGCCGGCGGCTCCCGGTGGCTGACCGCCCGGCTGGACACCGCCGACGGCGTGCTGCCGCTGGTCACCACCGCCGTCGACTTCGCCGCCCTGCCCGCGGCCCTCGACGCGCTCGGCGAGGTCGCGACCGAAGGCGTCGTCGCCGACCTGTACCTGCGCTGGGAGGACCAGCCGGACGTCGACGCGGCCGCCGCGCGGCTCGGCGAGCTGCTGGGCGAGCACCCGGTGCCCGCGAGCGTGCGGCGGGTCGTCGTCACCGTGGCCGGCACCGGCGGCGCGGTCATGCACCACCACTTCACGTTCGAGCGCGACGGCGAGGCGTTCGCCGAAGACCGGCTGATCCGCGGCCTGCACCCGCAGATCGCGCAGCGCCTGCAGCTGCAGCGCCTGCGCGAGTTCGACCTCACGCGGCTGCCGTCGGCGGACGAAGAGATCTACCTCTTCAAGGCCGTGGCGAAGACCAACCCGGCCGACGAGCGGCTGATCGCGATGGGCCAGGTCCGCGACCTGACGCCGTTGCGCGAGGCCGACGGCCGCCTGGTCGCGCTGCCCGCGCTCGAGGACGCCGTCACCGCCTGCCTCGACGCGATCCGGAACATCCAGGCGCAGCGGCCGCAGAACAAGCGGTTCGACACCAACCGGATCATGATGTACGTCTGGCCGCCGACCGAGCTCACCACCGACGAGCTGAACACGCTGGTCCAGCGCATCCTGCCGACGTCGGTGGGCGCCGGGCTTGAGGAGGTCCAGTTCCTGGCGCGGCGGCGCACGGACGCGGGCAAGCTGACCGAGCTCGCCGTGCGGATCACCTTCGACCCCGGCCACGGCGCGCGGCTGCACGTCGACCACCCGTCGACCGAGCCGGTGAAGCCGCTGGACGAGTACCGCCTGAAGGTGCTGCGGGCGGCGCGGCGCGGGACGGTGTACCCGTACGAGCTGACCGACCTGCTCGCCGGGCCCGGCGGCACGTTCACCGAGCACGACCTGGACTCCTCCGGCGCGCTGGTCCCGGTGGACCGGCCGAAGGGCAAGAACACCGCCGCGCTCGTGGCGGGCGTCGTCACCACGCCGACCGAGCGGCACCCCGAAGGCGTCACGCGGGTCGTGCTCCTCGGCGACCCGACGAAGTCGCTGGGCGCGCTGTCGGAGCCGGAGTGCTCCCGGGTCATCGCGGCGCTCGACCTGGCCGAGCGGCTGCGCGTCCCGCTGGAGTGGCTCGCCCTCTCCTCGGGCGCGCGGATCTCGATGTCCTCGGGCACCGAGAACATGGACTGGGTCGCCGCGGCGCTCAAGCGGATCGTCACGTTCACCCAGGACGGCGGCGAGATCAACATCGTGGTCAACGGCATCAACGTCGGCGCCCAGCCGTACTGGAACGCCGAAGCGACGATGCTCATGCACACCAAGGGCATCCTGGTGATGACGCCGGACTCGGCGATGGTGCTCACCGGCAAGCAGGCGCTGGACTTCTCCGGTGGCGTGTCGGCCGAGGACAACTTCGGCATCGGCGGCTACGACCGCGTGATGGGCCCGAACGGCCAGGCGCAGTACTGGGCGCCGAACCTGCCGGCCGCGCGCGAAGTCCTGATGGCGCACTACGAGCACACCTACGTCGCGCCGGGCGAGTCCGGGCCGCGGAAGGTCGCCACCACCGACCCGGTCGGCCGCGACGTTTCGACGTTCCCGCACGCCGTCGTCGGCAGCGACTTCACCACCGTCGGCGAGATCTTCTCGGCCGAGCACAACCCGGACCGCAAGAAGCCGTTCGACATCCGCACGGTGATGCGCGCGCTGTCCGACCAGGACCACCCGGTGCTGGAACGCTGGGCGGGCATGGCGGACGCGGAAACCTCGGCGGTGCAGGACGTGCACATCGGCGGCCGCCCGGTCTGCCTGATCGGCATCGAGTCGCGGTCGGTGCCCCGCCGCGGCTTCCCGCCCACCGACGGCCCGGACACCTACACCGCGGGCACGCTCTTCCCGCGTTCGTCGAAGAAGACGGCCCGCGCGATCAACGCGGCGTCGGGCAACCGGCCGCTGGTGGTGCTGGCGAACCTGTCGGGCTTCGACGGCTCGCCGGAGTCGCTGCGCAAGCTGCAGCTGGAGTACGGCGCGGAGATCGGCCGGGCGATCGTCAACTTCGAGGGCCCGATCGTCTTCACCGTGATTTCGCGGTACCACGGCGGCGCGTTCGTGGTGTTCTCCAAGACGCTCAACCCGAACATGACGGTGCTGGCCCTCGAAGGTTCGTTCGCGTCGGTGCTGGGCGGCGCCCCGGCGGCCGCGGTGGTGTTCGCCGGCGAAGTCAACAACCGCACGGCGAACGACCCGCGGGTGACCGAGCTGCAGGCCCGGGTCGCGGCGGCAGGCAGCGCCGACCGGGCGGCGCTCAACGCCCAGCTGGCCGAGCTCCAGTCGTCGGTCCGCGCGGAGAAGGTCAGCGAAGTGGCCGCGGAGTTCGACCGCGTCCACAGCATCCAGCGAGCCGTCGAGGTCGGTTCGGTCGACGCGATCATCTCGGCGGCCGAGCTGCGGCCGCGGATCATCGAGGCCATCGAGCACGGCCTGAAGAAGTAGCCCCTTCCCGGCGGGGCGGCACTTTCACGTGAAAGTGCCGCCCC
>NZ_JAAGNB010000254.1:0-2571 GCF_010550475.1 Amycolatopsis sp. SID8362 | reverse complement strand
GCAGCCCGCCGACGGCGTTGAGCCCGAGCGCGAGCACCGGCTCCCCCGCGGCCAGCGCCCGCCGCACGCCCAGCGCGGTCAGCACGAGCACGACCGCCACCAGGGGCAGCCACCACGCCGTCCGGGCGTCGGCCGGCACTCCCGCCCGGGCGAGCAGCCCGAGCAGCGACTGGTCACCGGCGTAGGTCGGCTCCCCGACGCGGCCGGTGTCCCACAGCGCGCCGGTCCAGTACCGCACCGAGTCCGCACCGGCCAGCAGGAACCCCAGCGCCGTCGCGGCCACGAACGTCACGACGGCGGTCACCGCGGCCCGCGTGTCGCGGCGGAGCAGGAAGTAGAGCAGGAACACCGCCGGCGTCAGCTTGATCGCGGCGGCGATCCCGATCAGCAGCCCGCGCGGCCACTTCGGCGCGGCCACCAGGACGTCGAGCGCGACGAACGCGAGCAGCAGCAGGTCGATCTGGCCCGCGTACAGCGTCCGCAGCACCGGCTCCAGCACCTCGGCGGCGAGCAGCAACGCGGCCACCCGCCACCAGTCGCACCTCTTCCCGAGCGTGCGGAGGACGGTCCTCAGGACCAGTGCCAGCACGCCGAGCGTCAGCAGGGTGAGGGCGAGGCAGGCGGCCCAGTACGGCAGGACCGCGAACGGGGCCAGCAGGATCGCCGCGAACGGCGGGTAGGTGAACAGCAGCAGCTGGCCGTCGCCGGTGGGTGGGAGCGTGCCGTAGAGGTCCTGGCCGTGCAGCAGCGCGGCCGACCCGAGCCGGTAGACGTCCAGGTCGACGCGGTAGGCCGGGAACCGGAACCGCCCGTCGTTGTACGAGACCAGCAGCGCGGCCAGGACGAGGACCTGCGCGCCGGCCAGTACGTGTTTCCCCCGCATCCCTCGCATTCTGTCGGTCCGTGGTGCGCGCGCCATCCGGGTATCCCCCGGACCGGACCCGGGGAAAACCGGTTGCCCCGCGTGCCACCCTGAGCCGATGGGGACCCCGGACGGCTTCGCGCACCGCGTCGACGAGCACGGCACCGTGACGATCACGCACCACGGCCGTCCCGCGGGCACCCTCCGTGGGGCCGCCGCCGCGCGGTTCCTGGCCACGGTCGCCCGCGGCGACGACCCGCAGCTGCTGATGGCCCGCGTCACCGGTAACTACAAGCACGGCAACGAACGGCGCGCCCGCGAGCACCCGCGCAACCGCGGCCGGTGAGTTTCTCCCCCGTTCGGGGCAAGGGGCGCGACTGGATGGGTTAGCATCTGCCCCCGTGCCGAGCTCGCCAAAAATTCACGCCAATCCCAACGTCGGTTTCGCGTGGCTGAGGATGATCGGCGCGATCACGGTCATCGTCGACCACAGCATGCCGCTGCTGCACCCGCAGCGGCTGACGATCTTCCCGGCGTCCTGGCACATGTCGCCGGGGTACATCGCGCTGATGGGGTTCTTCGCGATGAGCGGCTACCAGATCCAGGACAGCTGGGCGCGCGACCCGTCGTGGTGGCGGTTCTCCGCGCGGCGGCTGCTGCGGATCATGCCGCCGCTGGTCGTGGTGCTGCTGGTGACCGTCTTCGTGATCGGCCCGCTGGTCACGACGTGGCCCGCGCACGACTACTGGACGCACATCCAGACGTGGCGCTACCTGGTCGGCACGACGGTCCTCTTCTACATGCAGCACGACCTGCCCGGCGTGTTCGCGGACAACCCGTACCCGTTCTCGGTCAACGGCGCGATCTGGACGCTGCCGATGGAGCTGCTCGGCTACGCGCTCGTCCTCGTCGTCGGCGTCGCCGTGCTGATCGGCCTGCCGCGGCTGGTCCTGTTCCTCGTCCTCGGCGGCATGGTCTACACCGACACGATGCTGCACGCGACGTTCGAGCAGCACGGCCTCGGCGGCTCGCTGCTGGTCGTCCCGATCGGCTCGACGGTGTCGTTCCTGGTGCCGTTCGTGATCGGGATGGTGCTGCACGCCTACCGCGACCGGATCCCGCTCAAGCCGTGGGTCGCGCTCGTGCTGTTCGGCGTCTACCTGGCGCTGAGCCAGACGCCCGCGAGCCGGTACCTGCTGGCGCTCAGCGCGGCGTACGGCGCGATCACGCTCGCGATGCACTGGCCGCGGAAGCTCGAGGTCGCTGGTCCGTGGGTCTACGGCAGCTACGGCACGTACATCTGGGGCTTCCCGATCCAGCAGCTGTTCATCCTCGCCGGGGTGCGGCAGGTGTGGCTGCTGATCCTGCTGGCCGTCCCGTCGGCGTACCTGGTCGGGCAGCTGTCGTGGAACTACGTGGAAAAGCCGACGCAGAAGCTGCGCCGGCACTTGAAGACGCCGGCCCCGGTCCGGCGGCCGGTGCCCGCGCCGCCGCAGGTGCCCGCCACGGCCGCCGCGCCCCTGCGGAGATCTTGAGGTCGACGGCGCCGGTGGGCATGCTGGCGCCGTGACCTACGACGTGACCACGATCCGCAAGCACTTCCCCGCCCTCGCCGGCGGTGCCGCCCACTTCGACGGACCCGGTGGTTCGCAGGTGCCCGACGTCGTCGGGGAGGCGGTCGCCGGGACGCTGTGCGCCGCGATCGCCAA
>NZ_JAAGNB010000199.1:0-6971 GCF_010550475.1 Amycolatopsis sp. SID8362 | reverse complement strand
AGCGCGATCGTGCCTGCCTCCGCCCGCCGGCGCGCCGACTGCTCGAAGCGCAGGCGGGCCTGGATGCCTGCCACCGTCCAGTCCGGCTCGTCGTCCGGCTCGTCGGGGACGCGGCGCGGGTGGCGCTCGAGGGTGATCGCCCAGGCCGCGGCGGCCAGCGCCGGGAGCAGCAGGCCGGCCACGATGGCGAGGCTGGGCAGGTCCGCGGCCATCAGGCGGCCCCGGCGACGGGTAGAGGCATGGCGTTCACTTCCGGACGGACGGTTCTTCCGAAGCATGGCCGGCACCTGGCTATTCGACGTGAACGGATTTCGCGGACCCCGGAACCCCATCATGAACGAGGGGCGACACTACCGCAAGCGGCCGAACGCCGGTCACCCATTCGGCAGTGTATTCGCAGGTCAGGACCGGTTTCGGGGTAGCCGGAAACAGCCCCTCACCCAGTAGTACGGACGCGCGGGGCAGCCGGTTCACTTTTGTTTTGTACAGCTCGTGTACACCCGCGCGGCAAACTCGCGGAATGCGCATTTCGACCTGGCTCGTGGCCGCCGCGCTCGCGCTCACCGGCCTCGCCCCCGCGTCCCCGGCCCTCGCCGCGGACGGCAACCCCCTCGAGAAGACCAACGGCTTCTACGTCGACCCGGACTCCAACCCGGCGGTGTGGGTCCGCGACCACCCGGCCGACAGCCTCGCGGGCCCGATCAAGACGTCGATCGCGACGAAGCCGGGCGCCCGCTGGTTCGGCAACTGGAGCGGCGACATCCGCACCGCGGTCGACAAGTACACCTACGCCGCCGACGTCGCCGACAAGCTGCCGGTCCTGGTCGCCTACAACATCCCCGGCCGCGACTGCGGCGGCGAGTCGACCGGCGGCGCGGGCAGCCCGCAGGCCTACCGCGACTGGATCTCGGCGTTCGCCGACGGCATCGGCGGCAAGCCGGCGATCGTCGTCCTCGAGCCGGACGCGCTCGCCCAGCTCGACTGCCTGCCCGGCACCGCCCGCACGGACCGCGTCGACCTGCTGAAGTTCGCCGCGACGCAGTTCGCCCAGAAGGCGCCCAACACGTGGGCGTACATGGACGGCGGCAACGCGACCTGGATCCCGGCGGCCACGATGGCCTCGCGGCTGAAGCAGGTGGGCGTCCAGTCCATCCACGGCTTCGTGCTCAACGTGTCGAACTTCTACACGACGGCCGAGTCGGCGACGTACGGCAAGGCGGTCGGCGCGGCCCTCGGCTACGCGGCGCCGTTCGTGGTCGACTCCAGCCGCAACGGCAACGGCCACGGCACCGACTCCGAGTGGTGCAACCCGCCGAAGCGCAAGCTGGGCGCGACGTCCCAGCTCGGCGGCGGCCCGGAGATGCAGCTGTGGATCAAGGTCCCCGGCGACTCCGACGGGAGCTGCGGCTACGGCACGGGCGTCCCGGCCGGGACGTTCAGCCCGGTGCTCGCCAACCACCTGATCAACGGCGACTGACCGGAACGCGGCCGGGTGCCGGAAACCCCGCACCCGGCCGCCCCCGGCGTGGTGAGATGACGCATGGCTCCCGGCATCGAAGCCCCTGCCCCACGCCCGTTCTCGTGGTGGTGGATCGGCATCGCCCTTCCCGCGAGCGTCGCAGTGGGCTTCACGGTGGCCGCCATCCTGTGGGGCGGGACACGAGCCGAGCACCGCGACGCGTTCGACACCGGTTGGAAGAGCGCGGCGGCGGTCCTGGCCGTGCTGGCGGCCATCGTCGCGGTCGAGCGGCTCCGGCTGGGACAGCGAGAACACCACCGCCTGCTCGCCGCCGACCAGGCCAAGGAGATCAACGAGCTGTCGGCGAAAGCCAGTGAGCAACTCGGCAGTGACAAGGCAGCGGTGCGCATCGGCGGCCTCACCGACCTCGAGCGGCTCGCCCAGGCCCACCCCGGCCTCAGACAGACCGTCGTCGACCGGATCTGCGCCTACCTGCGAGGGCCCTACCGGCCGCCGCCCCGGCGTACGAACCGCGTCCACCTGCCTTCCTCGGCTGACGACGGCGACCCCGCCCACGAAGACGGATCCGAGGACGCGGCGGGCGCCGAGCGCCGGCTCGAGCTCGACGTCCGCCGCACCGCCCAGCAGATCCTCAAAAGGCATCTCTCACCCGACGACACAGCCACCTTCTGGCCGGACATCAGCCTCGACCTCAGAGATGCCAATCTGGTCGAGTTCGACCTGGCGGGCTGCCGGGTCGGTGACGTCACCTTCGTCGGCGCCACGTTCCATCGAGACGCAACCTTCGAGCAAACGCAGTTCCGGGGTGGCACCGACTTCGACGACGCGGACTTCACCGGCGCCGCCGAGTTCGGCGAAAGCAAATTCGACCGGACCGCGTACTTCGTCAACGTGCGGTTCGCGGTGGGTGCGAGCTTCTCGGGCGCCTCCCTCAACGGCGCGTACTTCCAGTCCTGCTTCTTCCACGAAATGACGTCGTTCGTCCGGACGACGTTCTCCAGGGACACGAGCTTCACATCCGCCGTGTTCATGGACGACGTCAACTTCACGTCTGCGGTCTTCCAGCGGGAGACGGACTTCGACGACGCCGGATTCCACCGCCGAGCTGGCTTCACGAAGACCGAATTCAACTCGTCCCCCTCGTTCGACGGCGCGAGCTTTCGTGAGCAACCCGATTTCACCGGCGCTCAGGTCGCCGACGCGGACGCGGGGCACATCTGGCCCGCCGGGTGGATCGCCGAAGACGGCGGCGTGCACCCGGAGGACTGACCGGTCAGCCCAGGTCGCAGGAGGTCGCCAGCTCCGCCGGGGTCGCTCCGGCGGGGCGGGCGATCGTCGCCGACGCCGGCGGGCGCACCCCGCGCAGCCAGCCCGCCAGCGCGTCGAACGCCGTCCGGAAGCACGGGCCCAGCGGGCGCAGGCGGTCCGGATACTGGTCGACCAGCCCGTCGACGTGGTTGCCGCCCTCGACGCGGTAGTAGCGGTGCAGCGCGCCGCGGCCCGCGTCGCGGATCATCGCGTCGTAGACGTCGGAGTCGCGGGTGATCGGCAGCAGGGTGTCCAGCGTGCCGTGCAGGGTCAGCAGCGGCTTGCCGATCCGGCCCGTCAGCGAGATCCGCTCCACCGCCCGCGCCACGGACGCGGGGCGGGACGAGTAGTCGTAGTCCGTGTCACAGGACGGCGTTCCCGAGGCGCAGAACGGGGTTCCGGCGGCGAGCGCGCCGTCGAACGACGGGTCGACCTCCTCGCGGTAGATCCGCTGGGTCAGGTCCCAGTAGACGCGGTAGTGGTAGTCCCACAGGAACTCCGACCCCGGCGCGAACCCGGCGTCCAAAATGGACTGATGGGCTGAGGCGGAACCCGCCGCGTACGCCGGGTACGCCCGCAGAGCCGGCGGCAGGAACGTGAACAAGTTCGGTCCATCGGCACGCCACAGCGTTCCCTCCCAGTCGACGCCCCCGTCGTAGAGCCACGGCCGGTTCTCCAGCTGCCACCGCACCAGGTACCCGCCGTTGGACAGACCGGCCGCGAGGGTCCGCGCGGGCGGGCGCCCGTAGTGGCGGGTCAGCGCGCCCTTCGCGGCCACCGTCAGCTGCGTGACGCGCGTGTTCCACTCCGCGAGCGCGTCGCCCGGCCGGACGCCGTCGGTGTAGAAGGCCGCGCCGGTGTTGCCCTTGTCGGTCGCGGCGAAGGCGTAGCCCTCGGCCAGTGCCTGGTCGCCGATCGCGCGGTCGTTCGCGTACTGGCGGCGCACGCCGGGTGAGCCGGCCACGACGAGACCGCCGTTCCAGCGGTCGGGCAGCCGCAGCACGAACTGGGCGTCG
The DNA here is from genome assembly GCF_010550475.1 of Amycolatopsis sp. SID8362. NCBI lineage: Bacteria > Bacillati > Actinomycetota > Actinomycetes > Pseudonocardiales > Pseudonocardiaceae > Amycolatopsis > Amycolatopsis sp. SID8362. The sequence goes on along the minus strand of NZ_JAAGNB010000199.1, from coordinate 3,167 downwards.
TGGTTCCAGCCGTGGTTCGCGTTCGACGTCGAGGAATCCGGGAAGTACCCGTCGACCTGGACGCCGGGGACGCGGCCCGGCACCGGCAGCCCGGCCGAGGTCAGCCCGGCCCAGTCGGCCTCGACGGTGTGCCCGGACGCGAGCGTGCCCGTCGTCGTCAGGTCGTCGAGGCACGCGGAGACGGACTTCTTCGCGCCCGGCACGGCCACTTCGCAGCGCCCGGCCGAAGCCGACGCCGACGCGGGCAGCGCCGCCACGAGCGCACCCGCCACCACCAAGGTCAGCCAACCCCGCACGGTCCACCTCCGGTCTCGTCGATGGGACAGAACTCAAGCGCGTGCCCCGCCGGAGAGCCACCCCGCCGGTCACCATGAATCCGCGTGCCGATGTGGTGGACGGCCACATGGTCCGGACCCCCGGACCGGCTTAGCGTCGCTGGAAACCCTCTCAACGACGAGAAGGACTTCACCATGCGCAAGCTCGCCTTCGCCGGACTGGCCGCGATCGCCGCCGCCGCCCTCACCACCACCGGCCTGGCCTCGGCCGCCGATCCCCCGGCCGCGTCCCTGGTCCAGGTGACGAACTTCGGCGCCAACCCCGGCGCACTCGCGATGTACACCTACACCCCCGCCGGACTCGAAACCGGCCGTCCGGTCGTCGTCGCGCTGCACGGCTGCACGCAGAGCGCGGCGGACTACTACGCCCACTCGGGCTGGCCCGCGCTGGCCGACCGGTGGCGGTTCGAAGTGGTGTTCCCGCAGCAGTCGACGGCGAACAACTCCATGAAGTGCTTCAACTGGTTCTCCACCGCCGACGACACCCGCGGCAACGGCGAGGCCGCGTCGGTGAAGTCCATGGTGGACAAGGCGGTCGCCGACCACGGCTCGGACACCTCCCGCGTCTTCGTGACCGGGCTGTCGGCGGGCGGCGGGATGACCGCGGACCTGCTCGCCGCGTACCCGGACGTCTTCGCCGGCGGCGGCATCAACGCGGGTTTACCCGCGCAGTGCGCCACGAGCGTCACCGAAGCGACGAACTGCCAGCAGAACGACCAGCACCTGAGCCCGGCCCAGTGGGCGGCGAAGGCCACGGCGCAGTACCCCGGCTACGGCGGGCCGTGGCCGCGCGTCGCGATCTGGCAGGGCACCGGCGACTACACCGTCTACCCGGTCAACGGGACCGAGCTGCGGGACCAGTGGACGGCCGTGCACGGCGTTTCCCAGACGCCGTCGAGCACCCAGTCCCTGCCCGGCGGCACGACGCTGACGAACTACGCCGACAAGGTCCAGCTGTACTCCATCGCGGGCATGGGGCACGGCACCGCCGTCGACCCGGGCACCGGCACGACGCAGTGCGGCAGCACCGGCGCCTACTTCCTCGCCGGGATCTGCTCCAGCTACTACACCGGCGTGTTCTGGGGCCTGGACAAGGGATCCGGCTCGACGACGACGGCCGCGCCGCCGACCACCACCACGACGAGCGCCCCGCCGTCGGGCACCTGCGTGAACGCCAGCAACTACGCCCACACCCAAGCCGGGCGCGCGCACCAGAGCGGCGGCCAGACGTACGCGAACGGCTCGAACCAGGCCATGGGCCTGTGGAACACCTTCACGACGCACGCGCTGAAGGAGACGTCACCGGGCTACTGGGTGCTCGCCGACGGGCAGTGCTAGAGGAAGATCCGCCTCGGGTTGAGGTCGTCGTAGCCGTGCGGCTCGGTCAGCCGGCCGAGCCGCACGGGCACGTCGTAGAGCCGGCCGGGCGCGAACCGGCCCCAGAACCCCCGCAGGCCGGGCACGATCACCTTGACCACGGGCAGGCCGATGTCGGGACGCGTCTGGTCGAGCACGAACACCTCGAGCCCGGCGTCCTCCAATCTGCCGCGCACCAGGGCCAGGTCCGCCAGCAGGTCGGGCGAGGAGACGTCGGCCGCGGGTGCGGCGCACTCCGGGGCGGGCAGCAGGTACGGCTCGGTGGCCACGGTCGCGTCCCGCAGCCACCGCACCGCGTCCGGGTCGTCGCCGCCGTCCCAGCCGTCGAGGATCGCAGGCACCATCTGGTTCAGCTCGGTCAGCGCGCGCCGCAGGGCGACCGCCGGGTCGAGGTGCGCGCCGAAGCCCAGCATGATCGCCTCGCGGGGCCCGCCGGCCTGCCGGGAGATCGCGGTGTACACGGGTATCCCGAGGTCGGAGGTGACGTCGAGGACCCAGAGTTCGCGGCCCAGCCCGGCGTACGCCTCGCGCAGCTCGGCGACCCAGGGGTCCCCGGGCGCGTCCAGGTCGACCGCCGGCTGCCGGGTGCGGTTGTACCACCACAGTGCGACGGCGTCGCGCTCCACGACTTCGAGCATCCCTTGCAGCGCGGCGTCCTCCAGGGTGCCGCCCGCGGCGTTGCCGTTGGAGTCGGCGAGCACGGACGGCGGCCCAGGCGCGCCGAAGTACAGCAGCGCGGCGGGGAACAACCGGTGCTCGCCGCGGGTCAGCGACCACACCGGCGTCCAGTCGAGCTCGGCGTCCTCGTCGAACGGCTCGGCGACGAACTGGAACGGCCCGTGCGCCGCGTTGCCGCGCGCCCGGTCGGCGAACTGCCGTTCGTGGAACAACTGGCACGTATCGGGGTGCACCGCTTTGCCGCCCAGCGAACGGAAACTGGCGCGCACCCGCTCTTCGTCGCCGTCGTAGTGCCCGCTGTGCCGTTCGAGGGCCTCGCACAGCGCGCCGACCTCGGCCTGGATCGGGGTGACGCCCTTGCCGCCGTTCTCGCTCCGCAACGCCGTGCGCAGCCGCTCGGCGCCACGCCGGCCCAGCGCGGTGTTCGGGCCGGAGCGGTAGGACGCGAACAGGGCCGGGCCACGCGTGTCGCGGCGCAGTTCCGTGACGACGCCGGTCAGCGGGCTGACCAGGTGCCGGTACGCGTCGAGCACCTGTTCCGGCGGCAGCACGCGGTGCCCGCCGCCGTCGGTGCGCGACTTCGGCCGGGACTCGAACGCCACGGGCCGGCGCGTCCGTTCGCGCACCAGGCCGGGATCTCCGCAGGACGCGCACTGCGGACGGGCGCGCACCGCGTGCCGTTCGCCGGTCAGGTCGCGGCTGTCGAACGTCCACAGCGCCCGCTGGCCCGGGTACCGCTGCCCGGCCAGCCACTTCACCGCTTCGAGCGCGACCAGG
>NZ_JAAGNB010000152.1:0-1948 GCF_010550475.1 Amycolatopsis sp. SID8362 | reverse complement strand
TGCACCCGCGTCAGCCGGCCTTCGCGGTCGAGCAGCACCAGGTCGCGGCGCACGGTCGCGTGGCTGACGCCGAGCCGCTCGGCCAGCACGGCGACCGGCGCCGGGCCCTCCGCGCGGAGGGCCCGCAGGATCAGCTCGTGGCGCCGCTGGGGCAACATCCGGCGACCATAGCAGTCAAGGTTGCTCAGTTCCCGGTCAAGAATGCGCAGATCTTGCGGATTCTGCGTGGTTGACGCACTCTCGTGCGCACAGTTGCGCGAACTTCGTGGAGGCGCCCGTGCCGGTGGAACCCGACCCCGAAACCGATGTCTTCCTGTCCGGCCCGCTGTTCTTCGACCTGGTGTTCACCGGGCTCGAACAACCACCGGCGCCGGGCCAGGAGGTGTGGACGGGCGGCATGGGTTCCGGGCCGGGCGGGATCGCGAACTTCGCCGTCGCGCTGAGCCGCCTCGGCCTGCGGACGGCGCTGGCGGCCGCGTTCGGCACCGACGTCTACGGGCGCTACTGCTGGGACGTCCTTTCGCGGCAGGAGCACATCGACCTGTCGCGGTCGCGGCAGTTCCCGGAGTGGCACTCCCCCGTCACGGTTTCCCTCGCCTACGCCGGCGACCGCGCGATGATCACCCACGGCCACGCGCCGCCCGTCCCGGTCGCGGAGCTGGCCGGCTCGCCGCCGCCGAGCCGCGCGACCGTCGCGCACATCGGCCTCGACACGGCGGAGTGGGTCCACACGGCACACCAGGCAGGCAGCCTGGTCTTCGCCGACGTGGGCTGGGACCCGTCCGAGGCCTGGTCGGCGGCGCTGCTCGACCAGCTCGGGTGCTGCCACGCGTTCCTGCCCAACGACGTCGAAGCGATGGCCTACACCCGTACGGCCACCCCGGAAGCGGCGCTGGCGAAGCTGGCGGACCTGGTCCCGATCGCGGTGATCACCCGCGGCGGCGCGGGCGTGCTCGCGGTCGACGGCACGACCGGCGAAACGGCGGCGGTCGCGGCCCTGCCGGTCGACGTCCTCGACGCGACGGGCGCGGGCGACGTCTTCGGGGCGGGTTTCCTCGCCGCGACGCTGACCGGCTGGCCGCTGGCCGAGCGCCTCCGCTTCGCGTGCTTGACGGCGAGCCTGTCGGTCCAGCACTTCGGCGGGGCGCTCGCCGCCCCCGGCTGGCACGAGATCGCCGAGTGGCACGCGCGCACCCGCCGCCCGGACTACGGGTTCCTGGACGAAGTCCTGCCGGCCGAGACGGTGGCGGGCATCCGCCGCGGCCCGGTCACGCTCGGCTTCGGCGACGACAGCTGGCGCTAGCGGCGCGACGAGATCTGCTGCACCGCCCAGGAGTTGCCGTCCGGGTCGTTGAAGAAGACGAAGCCGACGTTGTCCAGGTCCGCCTTGCCGTCCCACGGACCGGCGCCGACGACCTGGATCTCGCCCGCGTCGACCCCGCGTTCGAGCAGTTCGGCGTGCGCCTTCGGGAGGTCCTTGACCACCAGCTGCAGGCCCTTCATCGAGCCCGGCGGCATGTCCGGCACCGCACCCTCGCCGATCACCACCGAGCAGCCCGAGCCCGGCGGGGTCAGCTGGACGATCCGCACCCCCGGCGCGGGCGCGACGTCGTGGTCGAGGGTGAAGCCGAGCTGGTCGGTGTAGAAGGCCTTGGCGCGGTCGATGTCGGACACCGGGACCACGACCACTTCGAGCGTCCATTCCATGGGCGCGACGCTACTCGGCCGAAGCCCCTCGCTGTTCGACGACGAGCCGCTGGTGCCGGGCCGCGCGGACCCGGTCGCCGCACGTCGTGGAGCACCAGCGGCGGCGGGCGTGCTCGCGGAAGAAGAAGCGGACGCAACCGTGGGCCTCGCACGGCCGGACCAGCCGGCCGAGGTCGCCGCCGACGACGTCGATCGCGTCGCGGGCCAGCGCCGCCACGGCCTCGTCGACGGTGCCCGGCCG
>NZ_JAAGNB010000114.1:0-2089 GCF_010550475.1 Amycolatopsis sp. SID8362 | reverse complement strand
AGCCGCTGACGGCGGCCGTGCTGGCCGCGGTGCTGCTCGGGGAACGGCTGAGCGGCACGGCGTGGTGCGGCGCGGCCGTGCTGGTCGCGGCGCTGGTCGTCGGCTACTGGCGGCCCGAACCGCGGTGAACCCCGGCGCTGCCCCTCAGCGAGGCTCGAGGGGCAGCGCCCGCCCGAGGATCGCGAACGGCCGCGGGTCGCCGGCGAAGTGGTAGTCGCGCAGGACGTCGACGAACCCGGTCCGCCTGTAGAGCTTCCACGCCCGGCTGGTGCCCTCGGGCGTGGAGAGCAGCACGTTCGCGCTCGGCACGCCGTCGAGGAGACCGCGCAGCAGGTCCTCGCCGATCTGGTGACCCTGGTTCTCCGGCTTGACGTGGATCTCGGTCAGCTCGAAGTAGTCCGCCAGCCAGCGGTCGGCCTCGGCGGGCCCGGACCGGCGGCTCAGCCCGTGGCGCACCTGCTCGTGCCACCACTGCCCGGCCCGGCCGCGGTAGCCGTAGGCCAGCCCGAGCAGGACGTCGTCGGCGTCGAACGCGGCCATGCAGCGCCAGCCCTCGCGCAACGCGTGGGTGAGCCACATCGGCGCCCGCTGCTCGGCGGTGCCGGCCGGGTACCGCATCGCCCGCACGTAGATGTCGAGCGCTTCGGGCAGGCGTGCGCGGAACTCGTCCGTCGAGAGCTGGACGTAGCGGGAGCAGCCGGCGGGCATCGCGGTCACAGCGAGCCATCTTCCTCCGCGCCGCCGAGCGCGCCGGGGGTGCCCCCGGTCAACGCCACCAGGTCCGCGAACGTCGTCGGGTAGACGGTCTTCGGGTGCCCGGCCGCGGCCCACACGATGTCGTGGGCGCGCAACGCGGTGTCCACCAGCGTCGGCAGCGGCGCCGGGTGCCCGACCGGGGCGACGCCGCCGATCGGCTGCCCGGTGTGCGCCCGCACGAAATCGGCGTCGGCCTTGCCGATTTCGCCGCCGGCCAGCCGCGCGAGCGTGGCCGGGTCCGCGCGGTGGGCGCCGGAGGTCAGGGCGAGGAGCGCGTTCTTGTCGGACCCCAGGCGGAAGATGAGGCTGTTGGCGATGGCACCGACGGGAACGCCGAGCGCTTCGGCCGCCTGCGCGGCGGTCCGCACCTCGGCGGCCAGTACTCGGATGCCTTCGGCGGCGGCGTGCTGCCCGGCTTCGGCCAGCGCGGCCGCCACCTTGGCGACGGCGGGGTGGTCCAGCGAACTCATGAGCCTATGAGATCACGCCACCGACCTGCTGTCCCGCGGGATTCCACCCCTGGGGTTGAGCGGATGCCCGGTCCGGGGTTACTCTGGAAATTGTTCGAACAGACGTTCGACATCTGGTGAGCGCGCACCGGTCAGGTGCCCGGCTCCGGGACGGGGGAAGCGTCTCGGCGCCGGGCCCCCGATCGAGCTCACGCCGCGCAGGAGGAGGGTCGCCATGTCCGTCAAGGTCGTGTCCCCCACGGACCCGGGGCAGCCCCAGCTGCCCATGTCACTGCGCCCCCCGGTAACCCCGGCGGCGCCCGGCACCCACCACGGCCGTCCCCGCCGCCCCCGCCCGCCGGCTCCGGCGCTGAGGCAGCCCGAGCTGCCGATGTCGCCGGTGACCGCCGAAGAACCCTCCGCCGAGGTTCCGGAGGTGGTCGAGTCGCCGCGGTCGTCGGCCGCGGAGCCGGGATCGCCGATGGAGGCGCCCACGACGGACTCGTCACCGGCAGCCGGTGGGGAGCCCGAGGTGCTGATGCCGGTGCACCCGCTTGCCTCGGCCTCCACGGATGCATCGGCGGAGCCCGCACAGCCTCGGTTGCCGATGCGTCGATCGGTTCCGGTTCCGGCGGACTCGCCGGTGGGGCCCGCGCAGCCTGGGCTGCCGATGCCGGTGCGCCCGCCTGCCTCGGCTTCCGCGGCTGCACCGGCGGAGTCCGCGCAGCCTCGGTTGCCGGTGCGTCGGCCGGCTCCGCTATCGGCGGATCCCATGCAGCCTCGGGTGCCGGCGCCCGTGCGCCCGCCTGCCCCTGCCTCCGCGGACTCGTCGGCGGAGTCCGCGCAGCCGAAGCTGCCCATGCCCCTCCACCCACCGGCCGCGG
>NZ_JAAGNB010000075.1:0-1752 GCF_010550475.1 Amycolatopsis sp. SID8362 | reverse complement strand
ACCAGTACCGCCGGGCTCCCCGAGGCGAGCAGGCCCGGCACGCGCGGGTCGTCGTCGCCGGCGTCCAGCACGATCACCGCGTCGGCCAGCGCGGCCGACGTCACCCGGTGCAGGCCCGCCGTGCCCGTGTCGTCGGTGACCAGGAGCAGGTCGAAGCCGAGTTCGCGCGCGGTGCCGGCGGCCGCGGCGAAGAACTCCATCGCCACGCCCAGGTGCCGGTCCAGTCCCACGGCGACCGCGAGCACGCCGGCCCGGGACGCGACCGATCCGCCGCGACGCCGGTAGCCGAGGGTGCGGATGGTCTCCTCGACCCGCCGCCGCGTGGCCGCGGAGATCGTCCGCTTGCCGGTGATCACGTACGACACCGTGCTCGCCGAAACCCCGGCCGCGTTCGCCACGTCGGTGATCGTCACCGAGCCGCGGGGGTTCGTCATCGTCGGGGACCTTCGGTTGAGTTAGCGCTAACATCGAGTGGGGACGCTGACCATAATCGCGGGTGGAGCCGCTGGTCAAGCAGCGCGCGCCGGACGGTTGACCTCAAGTATGGTCGAGCTTCTACGCTCGCCGCATGACCGAGACGACGATCGTGCGGCGGCCGCCGAAGTCCCTGCTGGCGACGTTGCTGGCGGTCAGCACGATGACGATCATGGCCAGCGCCACGATCACCCCGGCCCTGCCGGGCATGGAACGGCACTTCGCCGCGGAGCCGCACGCCCAGCTGCTCGTACGCCTGGTGCTGACCCTGCCCGGGCTGGCGATCATGGTCTCCGCGCCGCTGCTGGCCCGGCTCAGCGGCCGGACCGGGCGGGTGCGGGTGCTCGTCGCGTGCCTGCTGCTCTACATCGTCGGCGGCGGCTCCGGCCTGGTCCTGGACTCCCTGCCCGCGCTGCTCGCCGGACGCGCCCTTCTCGGCGTCGGGATCGCCGGCGTCATGACCACGGCGACCGCGCTGCTCGCCGATCACCACCCCGCCGCCGACCACAGCCGCGTGCTGGGCCTGCAAGGCGCCGCCATGGGCTTCGGCGGGGTCGTCGCGCTGCTGCTGGGCGGCCTGCTGGCCGCGCTGAGCTGGCGCGGCCCGTTCGCCGTCTACCTGCTGGCCGTGCCGGTGCTGGTCCTGGTGCTCCGGTTCGTCCCCGAAGCGGCCGCACCGCAGGCGGGCCCCGAAGACGCCCCGGCCGCGACGCCGTGGACGCCGCGGCTGCTCGGCTTGTACGCGGTCATGTTCCTCGGCGTGATCGTCTTCTACACCGTGCCGACGCAGGCGCCGTTCTGGCTCGACCGGGTCGGCGGCGCGGGCCCGGCCGTGACCGGCGCGCTCATCGCCGCGGTGAACCTGGTGATGACCGTGGTCGGCCTGAACTTCCGGCGACTGCGGGCCCGCTGGGACTTCCCGGTGCTGGCCGCCGCGATGTTCGCCGCGTTCGCGGCCGGGCTGGCCGTCCTCGGCTCGGCGGGCGGGCTGGGCACCGCCGCGGCCGGGATGGTGGTGGTCGGCGTGGGGATCGGCCTGCTGAACCCGGTGGTCAACGGCTGGGTGGTCGCCTCGGTCGCCCCCGGCGCCCGCACCAAGGCCCTCGGCCTGCTCACGTCGGCGCTGTTCCTCGGCCAGTTCGCGTCCCCGCTGCTCGCCGAGCCGGTGATCGACGCGGCCGGGCTCGGGTGGACGTTCGGCTACGCCGGGATCCTCGCCGCCGTGGTCGCGGGCGTCATGGCCGGGGCGCTGCTGCTGCGGCGCGCCGGCGCTGCGGC
>NZ_JAAGNB010000021.1:0-2041 GCF_010550475.1 Amycolatopsis sp. SID8362 | reverse complement strand
CCGGCCCGCCGCGTCCACCGCGACCGCGCGGGGCCTGCCGAAGTCGCCGAACCCGCGCACGTACCCGCCCCACCACGTGTACTGCACGACCCGGCGGTTGCCGGTGTCGGCGACGTAGACGTTGCCCGCGGCGTCGACCGCGATCCCCTCGGGTGCCTTGAGCCGTCCGGCGATGACGCGCACGAGGTCACCACCGCGGGTGAAGGCCTGCACGCGGTCGTTGCCGGTGTCGGCCACCCACACCCGCCCGCGCGCGTCGACCGCGATCCCCGACGGCGCGCGGAACCGGCCCGGCCCGGAGCCGGGCCCGCCGATGGCGGCGAGCTCACTGGTGGTCACGGCGCCAGGATCGCCGATCGCGGGCGGTCACGACCAGTGCCGAAAAGAGTGTTCAACAGCTGTTCCGCCCGCGCTCACCAGCTCCAGCGCGAGCACGTCCGCCGCTCGAGGAAGCTGTACGCGGGCAGCGGCCCGAGCCAGTCGGCCTGGACGCCGCCGCCGCGCCCGAGCCCGGCGACGGTGTCCCGGACGACGAGCAGGTCGCCCAGCCCGACCAGGAACGCCCACCGCTCGTCGGCCGACTCGCCCGCCGGCAGCGACACCGAGTCGCGGGCGCGTTCGGCGACCTCCGACAGCAGCCCGTCCGAACGCGCCGAGCGCCACGCGGACCCGGGCTCGGTGAACCGCAGGCAGACGTGCACCTCGGCCAGGCCGTCGAGCCGGTCGAGGTCGGCGCGGTAGGTGCCGGCGGCCGGGGCGAGCACCTCGGCGCGGACGGCTTCCTCGTCCGCCGCCGTCGTACCGAACCGGACCGGCAGCACCGGGCCGCCCTCGACGAGCGCGGACACCACCGCGAGGTGCGCCGCCGGATCGGGCTCGGGATCGCCGACGACCATGGCCAGGTCGTCCCAGCACACGGTGCGCGGCGCCCGCGGGTGCCCGGCGCGCACGACGCCGTAGAGCTGCAGCGTCACGGCTGTTCGACGGGGACGGCCGATTCCACGGGCACCGCCACCGCGGGGGTCGGCGGTGGGGGCGGGATCAGCCCGGTCGTCTGGCCGAGCCCTTGCGAGATCTGACCGGGCGCGGGGGTGCTCTGCAGGCGCTGCATCGCTTCGAGGTAGCGGATGTAGGTGTCGACGCTGGCGATCACGATCCGGGCCTCGATGGCCAGCAGCTCGATCCCGATCACCGACACCCGCACCGACGCGTCGATCACGAGTCCCTTGTCCAGCAGGATGTCCAGCGTGTCGGCGAGCCCGCCGCCGGTCTGTCCCGGTCTGGTCAACTCAGGTCCTTTCGTCGAGGGCGGCCCGGATCTCCGCGAACCGGAGGTCGAGGTCGAGCAGGGCCTGCCCGAGGTCTTCGATCTGGGCGGGGCTCAGGGAGTCCATCCGCCGGAGGGCCTGCCGTTCGAGCACCTCGCGGAGGATGTCGAGCACGGTGACGACGAGGTGCCCCAGCCCGCGCCCGGCGTCGGCGGGCAGCCGGACCGGCTCGCTCATCCCGGCGCCTCCTCGAGCCCGAGCAGCAGGAGCCGCAGGTCGAGCCGGACCAGGTCGAGGCCGGCGAGCGAGATGATCACGTCGCCGGTGACGACGGCGCCGCGGTGCACGACCCGGTCGAGCAGGTCGGCGACGGCTTCGGCGGGCGAGTCCGTGCGCAGGCGCACCACCTCGGGCTCAGCCATCCGTCGCACCCAGCTCCACGTCGGTGAACGAGTACGGCGGCCACGGCCCGGACGTCTCCACCGTCGCGCCCGCCGCGCGCAGCTCGCGGGCGAACCACTCGAACTCCGCGTGGAACGCCGCTTCCCGGCCGGTTTCCACCAGGAACGCCGTGTTGACCAGCACCCCGTGCGGCCGCGCCCGGCCGATGCTGTCGGAGGCGTGGCGGCGCAGGGCACCCTCGAGCCGGCCGGCGGCCGCCAGCACTTCCTCGCGGCCGCGCTGGATCGCCTTCAGGCGTTCGCGGCGCCGGACCAGGTACTGCGTGCCCGTCAGGCCCGTCGCGTCCGGGCGGCTGGTCGCGGCGGGCTCGG
>NZ_JAAGNB010000003.1:0-35427 GCF_010550475.1 Amycolatopsis sp. SID8362 | reverse complement strand
CCAGGGCGGCCCCGGCGGCCGCGGTCTTGACCGCCGCGACCCACGACAGAGCCGAGGCGGTGGACGCGGTGGACGCGCTCGCCGCGGCTCCGCCGGAGGACGCGGCCGAGCCCGTGGATGCCCACGGCAGGCCGAGGAGGAGCGGGGCCACGGTGGCGGGCAGCTCCTCGTTGAGCCGCCGGAGTCCCGCGGCCAGCTCACGGCAGTCCGCGCACCGGTCCAAGTGCGCGGTGATCCGCTGTGCCCGGCGCTCGGTGACCCCGCCGCGCACCCACTTGGCGAGCTGCCCGCCGACGGACCGGCAAGCGCGTTTCCGGCCGGCGGCGACGTATTGGTCCAGGTAAGCCTGCCGCAGGCCCTCCCGCGCCCGGTAGGCCAGCGCCGCGACACCGTTCGGGGTCAGCTCCAACAGCCGCGCGAGCTCGGCCGGCGACTCGCCGTCGATCTCGGTGCGCCACAACACGGTCCGCCACCGCGGGGGCAAGGTGGCGAAGGCGGCCGCGGCGATCGCGCCGAGCATCCTGGTGTCCAGCACGTCGTCGGCGGCCGCGTCCGGCACCTCCGGTACCAGGGACACCAGCGAGTCCCGCCGGTGCCAGCGGATCATCGTGTTGCGGATGGTCGCCAGGAGGTAGGGCCGGAAGGCGTCGTCCGGGCCGCCTCCCGAGCGCAGGATCCGCAGGACCTGGGTGAAGGCTTCCGCGATCAGGTCGTCGCGCTCGGTCTCGGTGGCGGCGATTGCCGCGGCCACGCGCCGCGCCGCGCCGAGGTGCCGGGTGTAGAGCTCGCGGTAGGCGTCGAGATCACCGCCGCGCACCGCCTCGGCGAGAGCCGCATCGGACGGCCGGTCCGCTACCTCGGTCACCGCGCCTCCTTCGAACCTTCCCGGACGGACGGGCCGGCGGTCAGTGCATCAGCTTCCGGCGCCGTCCATAAGCGACAGAGGCGAGCGAGACGCCGATGGCGGCGAGCACGACCTGGGTGATCAGCTCCAGCCAGTCGAACCCGGGGGTGTCGGCGTAGCCGGCGCTGCGGGCGATGGCGGTCCCCGGGAGCGCGGCGATGATCCCGATCACGAGACCGACGACGAGTGCGCTGATGATTCCGACGATGGTCATCGCCAACTCCTTTGCGAAGCGATGACTTCGAATACCCCAGGCCGCTACCGGGAAACGCGGTTCACGGTCATTCTTCGGGCAACAACGGGCCCAATGGACCCAGGTCGAGATTGAGCTCTTCGTGGGCTATCCCGAAATGTTCACACAACTCGCCCATCCGGTTTTCCAGATTCATCAGCGTCTGCCCGATCTTCTCGATCTGGGTGTCGGTGAGGTCGCCGTGGTCGACTCTGCGCAGCGCCTGCCTTTCCATGAGCTGCCGCAGCAGTTCCACCACCGTCAGCACGAGGCTGACCAGGCTGCGTTCGGCCGTCTCGGGATCGGCGTCGATCCGGTTCTTCTCCGGCTCAGTCATCGCGGGGCCCGAGCGCGGTGATCGAGGTCAGCAGGGTGCGCAGGGAAATGTGCACGAGGTCGACGTCCGCGATGGACAGGGTGAGCTCGCCGCTCACGACGACTCCCCCGGCGAGCACGCGGTCGAGCAGGTCGACGAGCGCGACCTGCCGTCCGGCCGCGGCCGGAGCGGGTACGGGCCGGGTCATGGTTCCTCCAGGACCGAGAAGGAGTACGGCGGCCACGGGCCGGTCAGGCGCACCACGATCGCGTCGTTGTCCTGATCGCAGGCCGCGACGGCTTCGGCGAACCGCAGGGTGTGCCGGTTGTCGACCAGGTAAGCGCCGTTGAGGATCATCGGCGCGTCTTCGCCGGCCAGCGCCCGGCTCTGCGGCGGATGGGTCCGGGCGTCGTCGGCCAGGGCGGCGAGCGCGGCGTGCGTGCGGTTCGCTTGCTCGACGGCGCACTGCTCTTGGCGTTCGCGCGAGGTCAACGCCGCCCGCCGCCGCGCCAGGTAGGCCGTCCCCGCCCCGCGTGGGAACGGCCCCCCGGCGGCCGGCGCCGGTTCCGGGGCCGGTGCGACGAAGATCTTGACGCCCCATTCGGTCCTCCCGGCGACCTGGCCGAGCGCGCGGCCGAACTCGGCCGCCCGCGACTCGAGCAGGTGCCGCACGCGGTCGTCGCCGTGGTAGACGGTCGCCAGCCGCATCGGGATGGCCGGTCCCCGGTCGATCAAGGAGACGATCACGGAGTCGTGCGCCCTCGCGACGGCGGCCAGCCAGTCGAGGTCCTCGAGGTTGCGGTGCAACGCTTCCTCGCCGAAGGAGCTCAACGGCACGTCACCGACGACGGCGGCGAACCCGGCCGCCTCGACGAACCGCGGGGTCTCGGCCGCGACGCCCGTCAGTTCGCCGAGGACGGCCGGATCGGGTTGCCCCGTCACGGCGTACAGCCAGACGCCCTGCCCCTCAACCATCTTCTTCGTCCCGGGACGACGCGGCTTCGAGCTCGGCGACGCGGGCCCGCAGCTGCTTGTTCTCTTCGCGTACCCCGCCGTCGTCCCCGGTCAGCCACGGATCGCTTTCCCACCAGTCGATGCCGACGTCCTTCGCCGTCTCCAGGGAAGCGACGACGAGGCGGAGCTTGATCGTCAGCAGTTCGATGTCGAGCAGGTTGACCCGGATGTCGCCCGCGATCACCAAGCCCTTGTCCAGAACGCGTTCGAGGATGTCGCCGAGGTTGGCCGGCTGGTGGTTGCCCGCCGCGCCGAGCCCGGGCTGCGCGGCCGGGGCGGTGACCGGCTGTCCGGTGGTCATGTCAGCTCACCCCGTTCCCGGTGCCGGCCCGGCCGCGGGCGTAGCGCTTGGTCCGGCGGTACGCCAGCAGGGCACCGTCGGGATCCAGCTCGACCTCGTAGAGCGCGAGCATGTCCGCCGAGGACGGGATCCGGCGTTCCTCGAGCACTTCCACCTCCACCAGCCAGCCGTCGTCGTCCGCCGGCTCCACCGAGGTGACCGACGTCGGCTCGCTCGTGATCAGCTCGCCGACGTAGCGCAGCGCGTACGTCGCCGCGGACGACGCGGAAAGCGCGTCACTTCCGGTCTCGGGCGCCATCGCTCATCACCTCTCCTCTTCGTTCCGTCGCGGCTCGGGCGAGCGGGGCGCGGACGCGGTCAGGCGGTCCAGGACCCGCTGCTGCGTTTCGGCCTCTTCCTCGGGCGAGATCTCGCCGGCGGCCCGCGCCTCGTCCACCGCCTCGAGCTCGCGGCGGACGGACGCGGGGTGGTAGAGCTCCGCGTCGACCTGCCGTCGGATCAGCTCGGCCACGGCGAGCACGCCGCGCACGGGAGCCAGAGGAAGTCCGAGAATCGCACCCACCACACCCATCGCCTACTCCCCCGGCCGCTGGGTGACGACGAAGTCGTACGCCGCGAGCGGACCCAGCAGGCGCACCTCGACCCGTCCTCGCCAGTCCTGGGCGAGTTCTTCCACCGCCGCTTCGAGATCGGCTTGTTTCGCCGTCTCCGCCAGGCAAGCGAGGTGGACGGCCTCTTCTTCGTGCGTGGGTTCCCGCGGGCTGATCTCCACCCCGAGCGCGTTCAGGGCCTCCGCCATCCGCTGGGTGTCGGCGGTCCGCTTGGCCGTGATGGCGTTGCCGACCTGCTCGCCCAGTGCGATCCGCTGGTCGCGCGTCACGTCTTCCGGCTTGTCGCGGATTTCGTCCCGCAACCGCGCCAGTTCGGGGTTCTCATCGAGGATCTCGCCCAGGACGGCCTTCTCGACGTACCGGGCCTTGACGACGTACTGCGCCTTGCCTTCGAGTTCCGCCAGCGCGGCGGCGAACTCGTCCTCGTTCGCCTTGAGCAGTTCCTCGGCGACGGCGTTCTCGTCGGGCAGCACGGCACCGAAGCGCACCGGAAGCACCGGGACCTCGGCGGCGGCCGCGTCCAGCAGGCCCGCGTGCGCGGTCAGGTCCTCCGGCCGGCCCAGGGGCTCGTCCCGGGAAACCTCGCTCACCAGTGCCGCGACCCGTTCGCCGCGCACGGTCGTGACCGCGGCGGGCGGATCGCCGACGCCGCGTGCGTCGGGGTCGGTTTCCACGTCCGCCGGGACGATGCCGTAGACGTAGACGGCGGTCTCGCTCGCCACCTCAGTCACCTCCCTTTCGCCGGCGGCCCGCCGGCTGGTCCTCGCCTTCGCCGTCACCGATGAGGTCGCGAAGCTTGTCGCCTGCCGCTTCGAGGGCGCCCCGGGTCTTCGCCTTGGCGCCGCCCTGGTTCACGTCCTCGAGCAGGTCCGGCAGCCCTTTCTGCTCGGTGTCGGAGATGTCGAGCCGGTTCACGGCTTCGGCGAACCGCAGGTAGGTGTCGACGCTCGCCACGACGACGCGGGCGTCGACGGTCAGCAGTTCGATGCCCACCAGGGACACCCGGACGTAGGCGTCGATCACCAGGCCCTTGTCGAGGATCGTGTCGATCACGTCGGCGAGGCTGCTCGAGCTCGGCCGATCGAGACCGCCTCCCCCGCCGGACGGCTGGACGGCTGTCGTCATCGCGTGCTCCCTCGCTCTCTGCCGGCGTTCGCCCGGGCCTTGCGGCGGCGTCCGGGCGGTTCCGGCTCGTCTTCTTCGGGTTCTTCGTCCAGGCTGTCGTCTTCGTCGTAATCGTCCTCATCGGTCGGCTCGCGCTCGTCGTCGTCGACGACCTGGCCGTCACGGATTTCGCCGGGCCACCCCTCGACGTCGTCCGGGTGCAGGAGCGCGTCGGTCATCACGTGCCTTCGGAAGTGCTTCAGCTCCAACCGGGCCCGCCGGCCCTGCGCGCGCCAGAGGTTCCCGGTGCGCTCGAACAGGCCCTGCGGGTGGTAGGCGAGGACCAGCACCACCCTGGTCAGGTCGGCCGCGAGCTCGTGGAAGGTGACGGCGCCGTCCACGTACCCCTTCTGCCCCTTCGAGCGCCACACGATCCGCTCGCCGGGCACCTGTTCGAGGATCGTGGCCTCCCAGCTGCGGTGCGACCAGAAGATCTGGGCCTTCCACTCCAGTTTTTCGTCGCTGACCTGCTCGACGCTCTCGACCTTCTTCGTGAACCGCGGGAATTCGGTGAACCGCGTCCACTGGTCGTAGACGAGGTCGACGGGAGCGCCGATGTCGATTTCCTCGACGATGTTGGTGAGCTTGATCTTTTCGCCCTTGTCACCGCCGTTTCCGCCGGTGAAGGCGTTTTTGACCTTGTCGGCGAGACCGGACAGCCCGCCTTTGACCGCCCCCATCGCGGCTTTGCCCTTCACCCCGGGTTTCGCGCCGGTGACGGCCTCGGCCAGACCGCCGCCGCCTCCCCCGGCGTAGTCGTTGAGCCGACCTGAAGCCGACGTGATCCGCTTGGTCAGCGAGCCGGCCGCCCGCCCGGCGACGGTCTGCGCGAGGTTCCGCAGGGCGTCGGTCAGCTCGGTCGACGGTCCCCCGCCCGATGCGGTGACCTTGACCTTGCCCGCGGCGCTCTTCAGCTGCTTGGTGGCCATTTCGTTCACCTCCGGGCCCGGCGGACGGGCGACCTGCCGGTACCCGCGCGAGACCGTCGTGAGGACGGCTCATCGCCATCGGACGAAGCGGCCGCCCGCTTGCTCGTCGCCCGGCGGCGCGCGGGCCGCTCCGGCTCGTCACCGTTTTCGTCCTTGCTGGACGCCCGGCGGCGCGCGGGCCGCTCCGGCTCGTCACCGTTTTCGTCCCCACTGGACGCCCGGCGGCGCGACGGCCGCTCCGGCTCCTCCTCCTCCTCGTCGTCGTCGGGCGGCTCTTCCTCCTCCGGTTCCTCGGGTTCCGGCGCCCGGCGCCGGCGGGTTCTCGTCGTTTCCTCATCCTCTTCGGCGGCGTCGCGATCGGGTCCGTCATCCGGATCCTTCCCCTGCTTGCGGCCGCCTTCCTGCAGGCGCTCGGTGAGCGATTCGATCCGCGAACTCGCGGCCGTCACCGCGGCCGCCTTGACCGCGCCGAGCAGCTCGTCGCGCGCGACGTCCGTGAGCTTCCCCAGCTCCGGGGCGGAGCCGAGCTGTTTGAGCCCGTGCTGCAACAGCTTCGTCGGCGAGGTGCCCGATCGCCCGGTCGCACCGGCGGCCGCGATCATCAACGCCAGCCGCATCTTCTTCGTGCGTCCCAACAGATAGCCGGCCCCCACCCCGATGGCGATCCGCGCTCCTGGCTTCATTGCTGATCCTCCTGACGCTGGCGGTCCGAAAAGCTCACTCGCACCTCGCACGACCTACGGAATTCGGGGCGAACGGGGTGCGCAGGCATCACCAATTCCAGCTACCCGGGTGTCCGCCCCCGAAAACCGTGGGAACAAAAGAAACCAAGATCCGGACCCGCCACACCCCCGCCGCCCAACCTCCACTGTGGACAGTTACCGGCCAGTTGCCCGAATCGCCGCGGGATCACCGGAAAAGCACGTCCGGTCACGCAGCGATCGCCTACTTCGGACAGATGGTCCGCCCTTCGCGGCCGAACAGTCTCACCCGGTGGGGTTAGGTTCTCGTCTGCGTCATCGATGACGACTCAGAGCTACGACGACTTCCCAAGATCACCCACAGCGGCAACGGGTCTCGATCACCAGGACGACAACCCGGCCCAACCGGCCAAATGGCCTAACCCATGCGGGTGCCGGGCGACCAACGCGCCCGAGGCGGCGAACACCTTGCCCGGCAAGCGGTTTACCGTCCTCGAACCTTCGCCTTACCGCCCGCTCACCAGCGATCCACACAGGACGGACCGCGGTTTCACCGCGCCGGATCCCGGGGACTCCATCCCCAGGCTTCGTGGCCCGACGCGACGTCGCCGTGATGGCTCGGGCCACGTCCCCGGTGCGCGGGTGCTGCGTGCTCGACGCGGCACCCGCGCGCTACGACCGTGGCACGCGGTCCCCGCAGGACGACGAGACGCCCGGTGCCTTCACGACGAAGGCACCGGGCGTCTCGGCAGCGCGCTCGGTCAGCGCTGGGTGTGTTGCCCGCCCTGGTCGGGCGGCGGGGTCTGGAACCGGCCTTCGGAAGGCATGTAGACCGTGCCGCTCTCCCTGCCGGCGGCGGGCATCGGGCCGGTCGGCGCCTGGGCGTCGGCCGGACCCGGCTGGGGCTGACCGGCGGGCGTCGCGGCGCGCGCGAACTCGCTCCGGGTCTGCTCGGCCTGGCGGCGGGCCTGCCCGGACGTGCCGCCCTGCTGCCCGGCGTGCTCACGCATCCTGGGGATCTCGTGCTCGGCCTTGTCCAGCCACTGCTCCCAACGCGAGCGCATCGGCCCGATCAGCCCACCGCCGACGCCGACCACGGCGATCCCGCCCGCGGTCGCCAGGACGGTGATCAGCACGGGGGTGGTGACGGTGGTGGCGATCCCGACCTGGTTCAGCGCGGCGATGACCCCGAGGGCGAGGATGAACACCGAGGCGATCGTGCCCAGCACCCGGCCGTAGGACAGCCCGGACAAGGTCGCGCGGATCAGGTTCTTGACCGCGCCGGCGATCGCGGCGGCCACGACGATGATCACGATCGCGACGAGGGCCCGCGGGAGCCAGGCGACGATGGCGGTCAGCAGGTCCGACACCGGGTTCGCGCCCCAGACCCCGAAGGCGATCTGCAGGGCGATCAGCAGAATGGCGTAGTAGACGATCTTCGCGACGATGTCGGAGGCGTCCACCGACGAACGCTCGAGCGCGGCTTTCATGCCGCCGCGTTCGATGAGCCGGTCGAACCCGACGCGGGTGAGGACCTTGTCGACCAGCTTGGCGACGAACTTGGCGACCAGCCAGCCGATGGCGAGGACGATCAGGAACGCGATCAGTTTCGGGACGAACGTCGCCACGGCCCGCCAGGCGTCGGAGATTCCGCCGCTGACGTCGACCGCGGCCAGGTGGATCGGCGCGGATGTGGGGTTCATGGGTTCCGGTGTCCTTTCCAGCGCGACTGGGCTCTCGTTCCCGCCTTTCCGGGTTGCTTCGAACGAGTGATGAAGCCCATTCCCGGCCCGCGCCGCGCCAAACTTGCGCGCCGTGCGCTTCGCGGGGTTGCCGAGCCGTATCGGTGCTGGTCAGATGCCCGATAGCCGGCCGATGGCCGTTCCACAAGGGAGGGGGACAAATCCCCCGGTGTGGGGGCGAGATGTTTCACTCGGCCGAGCGAGAGGTACCGCCCTCGCGCGGTACTGCGGCCCCTCCTGGCGCACCCGCGTCGGTGACCAGGCCGCCGATCCCTTTCCGCCGTGGTGACGGTCTTGATGGTCGACTGCGCGGCCCGCTGAAGAGGCCGCGATGACGCAAGCCGAGAAATGAGCTGATCGCCGTGACCACTCCCGCCACGATGCGCGCCCTGCAGCAGACCTCGCTGAAGGGGCCGCGGGACCTGCGTTTGATCACCGACGCCCCGGTACCGAGCCCCGCCGAGGGCGAAGTCCTGATCCGGGTCGCCGCCGCCGGGGTCAACTTCGCCGACATCTCGCAGGCGTAGGGCACGTTCCGAGGCGGTCCGCAGCCGCCGTACGTCGCGGGTTTCGAGGCGGCAGGCGAGGTCGTGGCAGGAGGCGAGCCGCTACCGGGGGCCCGCGTAGTCGGCGTCGGATACGGGGCTTTCGCCGAGTACATGGTCTTGCCGGCGGCCGCAGCGCTGCCGGTGCCGGCCGGCTGGACCGCCGAGCAAGCACTGGGGCTGGTGGTGAACTGGCCCACCGCCTTGGCGGCGCTCAAGCCATTGGGCCGCGTCGCCGCACGGGAAACAGTGCTGATCCACGCCGCAGCGGGAGCAACCGGTCAGGCCGCGGTGGCCATGGCGAAGCACTACGGCGCGACAGTCATCGCCACCGCCTCGCCGGGCAAGCACGAGACCGTGCTGGCATCGGGTGCCGACCACGTCCTCGACTCCCTCGACGGCGACCTCGCGGCCGAGGTGCTGCGGCTGACCGGAGGTGCCGGTGTCGACCTCGTGCTGGAGTCGGCCGGTGGCGCCACCTTCGAGGCCAGCCTGTCCGCGGCCAAGCCGGTCACCGGCCGGGTCGTCGTCTACGGCATGGCCGGTGGCGAAGCCCCGATCACCAACTGGGACTTGGTCTACCGGCACCAGGTCCACCTCATCGGCCTCAACATCGGCACGGTGATCGAGGCCGCACCCCGGATCTTCGGCGAAGTGATGGGTGAATTGTCCGCTCTCATCGCCAATGGGGTCCTCACCCCCGCCCAACCCACCGTTCACGACCTGGCCGACGGCTCGAAAGTCCTCGCTGAACTTGAAGCCAGGGCGACCGTCGGCAAGCTGGCCCTCCGGCCCTGACAGGAGGAGCGCCCGCTGACCTGGGATTCGATTCCTTCGCGACGGCGTCCGGGTCGTAGTGGGCAAGGGTCCC
Organism: Amycolatopsis sp. SID8362; assembly: GCF_010550475.1. NCBI lineage: Bacteria > Bacillati > Actinomycetota > Actinomycetes > Pseudonocardiales > Pseudonocardiaceae > Amycolatopsis > Amycolatopsis sp. SID8362. The sequence goes on along the minus strand of NZ_JAAGNB010000003.1, from coordinate 26,097 downwards.
GGCCGGCGGGACCAGTCCGGAGAGGGAGCAGCGATGGTCAGCAGGCACGGGGACGCCGTCAGCGATCCGGTGGGCCGGCCGCGGCCTAGGCTCGCGATATGACGGCGCAGGCGCGGGAGGCGGCGGACCAGGACCGGTTCGCCGTCGAGACCGAGCGATTCCGCCGGGAGCTGGTGGCGCACTGCTACCGCATGGTCGGTTCGGCGCACGAGGCCGAGGACCTGGTACAGGAAACGTATCTGCGGGCATGGCGGTCCTACGCCGGCTTCGAGGGCCGTGCGTCGGTGCGGGCCTGGCTCTACAAGATCGCCACCAATGTGTGCCTGACCGCATTGGAATCACGCCGGATCCGGGTGCTGCCTTCCGGCCTGGCCGGTCCCGACGACGGATCCGATCGCCCGCCGAGCCAGGTCGAGCCGGGTGCGGTTTCGTGGCTGGAACCGTTGCCGGACCGGTTCATCGCCCCGGCCGCCGACGATCCGGCCGCCGCGGTGATCGCGCGCGAGTCGCTGCGGCTGGCGCTCGTCGCCAGCCTGCAGCACCTGCCCGCCCGCCAGCGCGCGATCCTCCTCCTGCGCGAGGTGCTGGCCTTCTCCGCGGTCGAAACCGCGAAGATCCTCGGCACCACCACAGCGGCGGTGAAGAGCGGTCTACAGCGCGCCCGCGCCCGGCTGGACGGGCTGGAGCCGACGCCCGAGGACCTGCTCGAACCGACCGACCAGCGGGCACGGGCGCTGCTCGACGGCTACATCGCGGCCTTCGAACGCTCCGACGCCCGCCTGCTGGAACAAGTACTGCGTGCGGACGCCTCGCTCGAAGCGACGCCGTTCCGCGAGTGGTACTCGGGCCGGGTGAACTGCATCCGCCTGCTCGACACGTACGTGCTGGGCGCACCCGGCGTCTGGCGGATGATCGCCACCACCGCCAACGCCCAGCCCGCCGCCGCCGTGTACCACCGGGGCGCCGACGGCGCGCTGCAGGCGCACGGCATCGTGGTGCTGACCCCGACCGCCACCGGCTTCTCCCGGGTAGTCGAGTTCCACGATCCGGCGCTGGTCGTCCTGTTCGGCTTCCCGGCCCAGCTGACAGACTGACCCCGGCGGGTCACGACGAGCGTGGCGCATCGAAGTTTCGGGGTTCTTCTGTCTTGCCGTGCACGGCGAACTCCAGCCCGCCGTCTCGACCATCTCGCACGTCGAGCACCTTGTCGGCGAGGTACAGCGCTGCTTCAGGCTGGAGGAACACCAGCGCGCCGGAGGTGGACACGATGACTTCGTCCCCGGTGTCCGGAGCGGCCACGAGCGCGACTCCCAGCGAGGCACCCTGCTCGTCCAGCGATTCCACCGAAATTCGCAGACCGCCGGCGTCGTCCGCCTCTTCCGCGGCGGTCAAGGCTTTCACGGTTTCGGCGGCAGCGTCACTCACGATGAGCATGTCCGGACCTCCTGACGCGCCTTTCGATTGGCCTGCCGGGATACCCCGCTCCGGACCACCGGGAAACACCGCTGTTTCGGGCCGGGCAGGCTCGGGCACCCGGCGCCCATGGTGGAACGCGTGCGAACGCCACGGCTGGAGATCGCCTACCACCGGCGGGGGCCGTCGTCGGGACCCGTGGTGGTGCTGGTGCACGGTTGGCCGGACGACCCGTCGTGCTGGGACGGCGTGGTGCCCGAACTGGCGGAAAACGGCTTCTGCTGCGTTCTCCCGTACCTGCGGGGCACCGGCCCCACCCGGTTTCTGGACGACGCGGTCCCCCGCAGCGGTCAGATCGGCGCGCTGGCCGCGGACCTCGCCGACTTCGTCACCGCCCTCGAGCTGAGCGACGTCCTGCTGGTCGGCCACGACTGGGGTGCCCGCGCCGGCTACGCGGTGGCCGCGCTGTTCCCGCAACGGATCCGCGGTCTGGTGGCCATGTCCGCCGGCTACGCCACCGGCGCCGCATTGCCCTACGAGCTGGCGCACAACTACTGGTACGAGTGGTTCACCGCCACCGAGCGCGGACGGGCCGCCTACCGCGACGACCGCCGTGAATTGAGCCGGTACCTGTGGTCGAGCTGGTCGCCGCCGTGGCCGGGCCGCGACGAGCAGTTCGACCGCACCGCACCGTCCTGGGACAACCCCGACTGGGCCGAAATCTCCATCCACGCCTACCTGCACCGCTGGCACGAAGCCCCGGGCGACCCCGCGTACGACGACATCGAGAGCCGGCTCGCGGCCGCGCCACCGATCAAGCTGCCGACCCTGGTCGTCCACGGAGAACTCGACCGGGACAACACACCCGCCACCACCGACGGCAAAGACGAGCTGTTCACCGGCTGGTACGAACGCCAGGTGCTGGCCGGGGCCGGCCATTTCGTACCCCGCGAGGCACCGCAGGCGACGAGCGCCGCGATCCACCGGCTCGCGACCGTCAGCGGCCCTGGCTGATCAGCGAGGTGACGTCGTAGGCTTCGTGCAGGAGTGCCGCCGCGGCCGCGGGAGTTCCGGGTGACGAACGCGTGGCCGTACGCCGTGCCACCCCACCTCCTTCACGATTCATCGATCCCGGTGTCGCGCCGGTTTTCGTCGGCCAACAACGGGATCTGACCACCGGCCAGCACGACCTGCACCTGCCGTGGGGACAACCGGTGGCGCAGCCGGTACGCCTCGCCTTTGGTGTCGTTGTGCACCGTCAGCTCGGCCGACGTGGTCAGGGCGTCGTGCAGCTTCTCGAACACCAGAACATCGTCCTGATCGACGCGGTCGAAGTCGGCGCCGTCGGCGAACTCCAGCGGGAGCACGCCGAAGTTGGCCAGGTTCTGCCCGTGGATCCGGGCGAAGGACTTCGCCACGACCACCCGAAGGCCGAGCGTCCGCGGGGTGATTGCAGCGTGCTCCCGGGACGAGCCCTGCCCGTAGTTCTCGCCGCCCACCACGAGGTGCGGCGCACCGGCCCGTTCCGGATAGCCGGGGTCGATCGGGGTGAAGGTGAACTCGGCCAGCTTGGGAATGTTCGACCGGAACGGCAGCGCCCGGGCACCGGCGGGGGAAATCTCGTCGGTCGAGACGTCGTCGGCGACCTTGAGCAGGACCGGCGCGCGGAGTTCGTCCGGCAGCGGGTCCAGCTCCGGCAGTTCGGAGATGTTCGGGCCCCGGACGAGATCGACGCCCTCGGCCTCCTCTGCCGGCAGCGGCCGGACGAACATGTCGTCGCCGGTCGAGGACCGCTCGGGCAGGTGCGGCGACGGGTACTCCAGTCCGAGGTCGGCGGCCAGATCCCGCGGGTCGGTGATCTCCCCGGTCAACGCGGCGGCCGCGGCGGTTTCCGGCGAGCACAGCCACACCGAGTCGTCGGCCGTACCGGACCGGCCCGGGAAGTTGCGGGGGAAAGTACGCAGCGAGTTGCTGCCCACGGCGGGCGCCTGGCCCATCCCGATACAGCCGAGGCAGCCGGCCTGGTGGATCCGGGCGCCCGCCCTCACCAGGTCCAGGGTGGCTCCCATCGCGGTGAGGTCGGCGAAGATCTGCCGCGAGGTCGGGTTGACGTCGAAGCTGACGGCCGGATCCGTCTGCCGCCCGGCGACCATCGCGGCGACCACGGCGAAGTCCCGCAGGCCGGGGTTGGCCGACGAGCCGACGACGACCTGGCCGACCGGCGTGCCGGCGACCTCGCGGACGGGGACCACGTTGCCGGGCGAGGACGGCTTGGCGATCAACGGTTCCAGCGCGGACAGGTCGATCTCGTCATCCACGTCGTAGTCGGCGTCCTTCTCCGCGGAAACTTCGACAAAATCGTCGGCGCGGCCTTCGGTGGTCAGGAACCGGCGCACGGCGTCGTCGGCGGGGAAGACGGTGGTCGTCGCGCCCAGTTCGGCGCCCATGTTGGCGATGACGTGCCGGTCCATCGCGGTCAGCGTGGCCAGACCCGGCCCGTGGTACTCGACGATCCGGTTGCGGCCACCGGAAACACCGTGGCGGCGCAGCATCTCCAGGATGACGTCCTTGGCCGAGACCCACGGCCGCAGCCGGCCGACCAGCCGGACACCCCACACCTCCGGCATCCGCACGCGCAGCGGCTCGCCGGCGATGGCCATGGCCACGTCCAGCCCGCCGACGCCGATCGCCAGCATGCCGAGGCTGCCCGCGGCGCAGGTATGGGAATCCGAGCCGATCAACGTCTTGCCGGGGACGCCGAACCGTTGCATGTGCGTCGGATGGGAAACCCCGTTGCCCGGCTTGGAATACCACAAGCCGAACCGGCGGCAGGCGGAGTAAAGGAACCGGTGGTCCTCGGCGTTGCGCTCATCGGCCTGCAGCAGGTTGTGGTCGACGTACTGGACGCTGAGCTCGGTACGAGCGCGGTCGAGTCCCAGCGCCGCCAGCTCCTGCATCACGAGCGTGCCGGTCGCGTCCTGGGTCAGGGTCTGGTCGACCTGGAGCGCGATCTCCTCACCCGGGCGCATCCGGCCGTCCACGAGATGTGCGGAGATCAGCTTCTCGGTAACGCTACTGCCGGGCATCCCCTTCTCCTTTGCCAGTCCTGCGGCGGGTTCCCGAAACACCCGGGCCGAAACCGGACAGCCGGGTTTCGGGTTTTCGAAGGACCGCAAGGTGACCACAGTGGACTCGATGGGGTCGACTCTATTTTTGGAGTGTGCTTAACTTATTTGGTGGCAGAGGGACTCAGGGAACGCAAGAAGCGGCAGACGCTGCGCCGGATCTCCGACGCCGCGATCGGGCTGTTCGTGGCGCGCGGCTTCGACGCGGTGACGATCACCGAGGTCGCCGAGGCCGCGGACGTCTCGGTCAACACCGTCTACAACTACTTCCCCACCAAGGAAGACCTGGTTCTGCCACCGGAAGAAGCATCACCCCGGCGGCTGGCCGACATCGTGGCGAAGCGGGATCCCGGGCAGTCGGCCGCGCGCGCGGTGCTCGCCAACCTGCGGCAGGAGATCCACGGCCGCGAACGGACCGTCGGCCTCACCCCCGGGTTCGGCCGGGTGCTGGCGATGATCCTCGCCACGCCCGCGCTGGCCGCCCGGCTGGGCGACCTGGCCGGGCAGATGGTCGACGAACTCGCCACCCTGCTCGCCGACGAGACCGGTGCTCCGACCGGGGATCCGGTGCCCCGGCTGGTCGCGAGCCAGATCGGCTGGTTCCACTCGCTGGTGTTCGCCGAGATCGGGGCCCGCACCGTGGCCGGGGAACGACCCGACGCGATCGCCGAGGCCGTGCTCGCGCTGCTCGACGTCGTCGAAGAACTGCTCGGCGAGCGGGTGCTGGACTACGCCGTCCGAATGGAGAACCGATGATTGACCAGGTGCGCTCCGCGGCGCGGGCCAAGGACCGAAGGTGCTGGTGGCCGAGGTGCTGTGCACCGGCATCGCCCAGGTGCTCGGCCTGCCGGTACCCCGGCTGGTCGAGGCCGACCTCGACGCCGCGTTCGGACGGCTCGAAGGGGACCCGGAGATCCAGGAACTACTCCGCGCGAGCACGGGGCCGAACCTCGGGGTCGACTTCCTGCCCGGCGCGCTCGACTACTCGGCGCGGGCGTTCCCCGTCGACCCCGCGTCCGCGAGCCGCGTGTTGTGGTTCGACGCGCTGACCAACAACGTCGACCGGGCCGTGCTCGGTGCCGTGGGCGAGCACCCACTGGCCGACGGCGTAGTTCTGCTCCACCTGGGTCGAATAGCCCGTACGGCGTGATGGGAGGGGGAAGTGCGGTCATGCCTTTCTCCAGTTCATCGGACGTCAGTGATGATGCGCTGGGCGAGCGCGGCCGAGGAGCCCGGGTTCTGTCCCGTGTAGAGGTTGCGATCGACGACCACTTTGGACTTCAGCGGCAGACCGGACGTGTAGTCCGCACCGGCTTCCTTGAGACGGTCTTCCAGCAGCCACTTGGCTTTCCACGCGAACGGGTTGAGCCGTTCCTCCGCATTGGACAGACCGGTCATCCGGTATCCGGCGAACGGCCAGCTGCCGTCCGGGTTCGTCGCGGCCAGCGCCGCCGCCGGTGCGTGGCACAGCAGCGCCACCGGGCGGCCGGAGGCCAGCCGCTTGGTCAGCAGCGCCCCGGAGGTCGCGTCGACCGCGAGGTCCTCCATCGGGCCGTGGCCACCGGAGTAGAAGACGACATCGAAGTCGTCGGGATCCATTTCGGACAGATCGGCCGGCTTTTCGAGCACGGAGGCCAGCCGGTCGAGTTCGGCCTTGAGCTTCTTGGCCGTGCGGGGCAGGACGCCGCCTTTGACGCCGAGGCTGAGCTGGTCGACGACCGGTTCCTTGCCGCCGGGGGTGGCGAGCGTGACGTCCCAGCCCGCCTCAGTGAACAGCGTGTACGGAACGACGAACTCCTCGGCCCAGAAACCGGTCGGGTGCTCGGTGCCGTCTTTGAGCGTCCAGACGCGCGCGGCGGAGAGAACCTGCAGAACTCTGGTCATCGTGACTCCTCGCCCGTGCCGTACCACACGGTCATGTTTACGGTGCTTACATCACGGTAGGCGCTCATGTAAGCACTGTCAACACGATGGCGAGCAGGTCACCCGAGGTGGTTACCCGCGCGTGCGGCGACCATGCCTCAGCGGGGGCGGGCGGCGAAAATCGCGGCGAAGGAACCGCGCACCTGGTTCGCGACGTCCTCGGCCGACGTGCTGGTCAGCTTGCCGTCGAGGTGCAGGCAGGCCAGTCCGTGCACCAGGCCCCACCCCGCGGTGGCCAGGGCGGCCGGGTCGACGTCCGGGAAGACGCGGGAGACGGCGGCGCCCAGCAGTTCGTGCACGTCGGCCGCCGCGCGGACGCGGGCGTCGTTGGCGTCGTCGCAAGGGTTGCCGAACATGAGCCGGAACAGCGCCGGCCGGCGCAGGGCGAAGTCGACGTAGGCGACGCCGAGCTCGGCCAGGTCGGCCACCGTGGCGGGCGGTCCCCCGCCGCCCTGGAGCAGGTCGGCTTTGAGGTCGCGCAGCCCTTCGGCGGCCAGCGCGGACTCCAGCGCGTCCCGGTCGGCGAAGTGCCGGTAGGGCGCGGTCGGCGAGACGCCGGCTTCCCGGGCGATACCCCGCAGGGAGAACGGCTCGCCCGCCTCGAGCATGCGCATCGCGATCTTCATCAGCGTCGCCCGCAGGTCACCGTGGTGGTAGCTGCCCTTGGCGGATGTCGGCACCGGTTACCCCCGTCTCATGTGAGCACCGCGAACATACCGCACGCCACGGTGCTATCCCCCGAGGATCTCGGTGATCCCCTGGCGGTAGGTCGTGACCGTGAAGCCGGGGAAGCGCGCGGCGAACTTGGCGGAGTCGAAGATGTTGTCGACGCGGTAGCGCGGCAGCAGTTCGGAGGCCTCCTTCACCGACTGGTTGACCAGGGCTCCGATCTTGAAGGCAACTGCCGGAAGGGTCGTGTAGCGGATGTTTTTTCCGGTCACCTGGCCGGCCACGGTGATCATGTCGGCGTAGCTGAGCCGCTCGGGATCGACGGGCAGGTGCCAGGTCTGACCGTAGGCGTCGGGAGTGTTGCCGATCAGTCCCATGCCGCGGCTGGCGTCGGGCGTCCAGATCAGGGTGCGCTTGGTGTGGGCGTCGAGCGGGATCAGCGGCCGCTTGCCGTGCTTGATCCGGTCGAAGACGGCGGAGTTGGTGAGGCTCTTGGTCTTGCCGGGTCCGTAGAACTCGGGTGCGCGGCAGATGACGGCGTCGATGGTGCCCGCGTCCATCTCCCGCCGCAGCATGTCCGCGATCCGCGCCCGCACCGCCGCCTTGCGCCCGGCGGGTTCGAACGGGGTGTCCTCGACCTGACGGGCAGCGGTTCGCGGGTACATGTAGGTGTTGTCGAAGAAGACCAGCTTGGTGTCGTACTTGCGGCAGGCGGCGATCGTGTTGGCCATCATCACGGGGAACCGCTGTTCCCACAAGGCGGAGTCGATCGGGAGGCCGACGGTCAGGTAGGCGATGTCGCTGTCCGCGACGGCGGCGGCGGTCGCCTCGGCGTCCATCAGGTCGGCCTTGACCAGCTGGTCGGTCTCGTGGACCTTGCCGGGGTTCCTGCTGACCAGGCGGATGTCGTGGGTGACGTGGTCATGGAGGTAGCGGGTGAGCTCTTCGGCGATCTGGCCGTTGGCTCCCAGTACGGTCTGCATTCGTTCCTCACCGTGCCGGGAAAGAGACGGGGACCGGGATGTGCAGCGCGTTCTGGCACTCGCCGGCCACGTCGAGCCGCAGTGGCCTGATCGGCTTGAGGGAACGGACGTCGTCGGTCAGGCGTCCCGATCCCAGTTCGAGCGACACGTCCCGCGGGAGCAGCTTGCTGCCGGCCGCGAGGGTGTTGGTCTGGCTCAGCGTCGCGTTCCAGCCGCCACCGAGCCGCGTGTACGAGGTCAGCGTGGACACGCTCGTGCCGCTGGGAACCCGCTTCTGCGTCGGCGTGGCCACGTCGAGCGCGATGTCGGTACCGCCCTCGTCATTGGCCACGCGCGCGACCGTTCGGCGGTCGTCGATCTCGACGTCGATCTCGGTGACCCACTTGGGGAAGCCGTAGCCGTCATGCCCGCGGACCTGCGCGATCTCGGTGTTCACCGGCAGCGACAGGACGTAGGCGTGCATCGAGTCGTTGGACAGTCCCGAGAGGAAGTCGGCGGCGCCCAGGCCGCCGTGCCGCGCGGGTCGCACCGCGATGCCGACGGTGGCCTCGGTGTAGAAGTCGATGTCGCAGATGTCGTAGCGGAAGAAGACCACCGAGAACAGCCCGAGTCCCGGGGCGATCTGCAACGGGTCGAGCTCACCGGGGAGCCGGGATCGCAGTGCCCTGACCGGGGCGAGGTAGGTGATCTGCGCCTTCGACATCGAGTAGTAGAAGTTCGGGGTCCGGGTCGGCCCGATCGCGGACTGCACCTCGGTCTTCGGCAACGTCCGGAAGAAGTCGACGGTGCGCACGCGGGGGTCCTCGGCGACCTCGTCGAGGTCGGTGTCCATGCGGTAGCGGTCATACAGCCCGCCCTTCGGCACGGTGACCGTGCGGCCTCCGAGCTTGACTTCGACCACTTCCTCGTCCTGGCCGATCTTCGACGATCCCATCGCAACCCCTTCCCAATGTATACACTGCTTACATCACCGTAGCGCGCGATGTAAGCAGGGTCAACATTGGTCTTGAGGGCGCGAGACGTCTCCGGTTCACACGTCGATGCGCGAACCCATGATGACCGTCCGCTCGCGTGGCAGCGCGAAGTATTCGGCGGCGTCGGCGGCGATGTAGGAAGTCGCGATGAACAGCCGCTTGCGCCAGCCGGCCATGGTCGGTTCCGAGCCGCGGCGGAGTTCGACCTTCGACAGGAAGTAGGACGTCTCGCCGGCGTCGAGGCGGCCCTCGGTGTCGTCGGGGTCGAGCAGTGCGAGGGTCCTCGGCACGTCCGGTGTCTCCATGTACCCGAACCGCGCGGTGACGTGGGTGATCCCGTCGTCGGCGTACCCGAGGTCGTCGACGGTGACCCGCTCCGCGTCCGGGATGCGGGGCACCGGCTGTGTCTCCAGCGTCAGGATCACGACGTGCTCGTGGCGGACGTGGTTGTGCTCGACGTTGGCTCGCATGGCCAGCGGCGCGGTTTCGTTGCCGCGGTTGAGGAACACGGCCGTGCCGGGCACGCACTGCGTAGCCTCTTCACCGCTGTGGATCTCGTCCACGAATTCGCGCAGCGAGCCTTCGTCGCGGTTCCGCTGGGCCGTGACGATCTGCCGCCCGCGTTGCCAGGTGGTCATGACGGTGAACGCGGTGAGGGCGATGAGCAGCGGCAGCCACGCGCCGTGGACGAGCTTGGTGAGGTTCGCGGCGACGAACAGCAGGTCCACCAGGAGCAGCACGGCCGCGCCCAGCCCCAGCAGCCACACCGGGACGCGCCACCTGACCCGGGCGATGTAGAAGAACAGCGTGGTGGTGATGGTGATCGTCCCCGTCACCGCCATGCCGAACGCGTACGCCAGCGCCGCCGAGCTGCGGAACGCGAAGACCAGGGTCAGCACCGAGGCCAGCAGCAGCCAGTTGACCCACGGGACGTAGATTTGGCCCCGCTCGGCCGCGGACGTGTGCGCGATCCGCAGCCGCGGCAGGTAGCCGAGCTGGGCGGCCTGCGACGCCACCGAATACGCGCCGGTGATGACGGCCTGGGAGGCGATCACCGTCGCGGCCGTGGCGAGCAGGACCAGCAGGATGCGTGCCCAGCCGGGGACGAGCAGGAAGAACGGGCTGCTGAGGTTGGCCTGGTCTTCGAGGATGAGCGCGCCCTGGCCGAAGTAGCTGAGCACGCACGCCGGGAACACCAGGAACAGCCAGCCGCGGGTGATGGCGCGCCGGCCGAAGTGGCCCATGTCCGCGTAGAGGGCTTCGGCGCCGGTGACCGCGAGCACGATCGCGGCCAGCGCGAAGAAGGCGACACCGAAGTGGCCGGCCAGGAAGCCCACCGCGTACGTCGGTGAGAGGGCCTTGAGGATCGCCGGGTGGCCGGCGATCCCGATCGCGCCCGCCACGCCGATCACGGTGAACCAGGCGATCATCACCGGCCCGAACACCCGCCCGACCGCCGCGGTCCCCCGCCGCTGCACCAGGAACAGCACCACGATGATCACCGCGGTGATCGGGACGACCCAGCTGCCGAGCGAGTCGTCGACGGCCTCGAGCCCGCCCACCGCGGACAGCACGGAGATCGCCGGGGTGATCATGCTGTCGCCGAAGAACAGCGACGCCCCGAAGATGCCCAGCCCGGCCAGCACCAGCGCCGTCCGCTTGCCCCGGCCCGCGGCCGATTTCCGCACCAGGGTGATCAGGGCCATGATCCCGCCTTCGCCGTGGTTGTCGGCGCGCATGGCGAGCAGGATGTAGGTGACCGTGACAATGATCGTCACGGACCAGAACATCAGCGACACGACACCGTAGACGTTGCCGACGTCGACCGGAACCGGGTGCGGGTCGCTCGGGCTGAACACCGTCTGCAAGGTGTAGATCGGGCTGGTGCCGATGTCGCCGAACACGACGCCGAGCGCGCCGACCACCACCGCGAGCCGCACCGGTTCACGCGCCGGGCGGCCACCGGCGGCGGGAGCTTCGTCCGTTGTGGTCATGTTCCGGTGGTTCGTCACGATGTCCTCCCGGGAGCGGGCCGCACCCGTCGGACGATACCGCCGCCGGGCGGTCTTCACCCGGCGCGGAACGGGGGTCGGTGACCACAGTGGACGGTCGCTACCGGACGGGCTCCTGCTCGAGAAGCGCGGGACGGCCGTCCGCCCCGGCCGGCACCGGGTAGAAGCTGTGGTGCGTGACCGGGTCGACCGCGACCACGTGCGCGCCGTCGGCCAGCCGACCGGATCCGGCCACGCTCAACCGCCGGTCGCGCAGGTCCAGCACGGTGACCGGGCCGCTCTCCGCCGCGACGTACAGCCGATGCGCGGTTTGGTCGTAGGCCAGCACGTCCGGATCGTCGCCGACCTCGTCGGTCCCGGTCACCTGCCCGGAGTTCACGTCCACGGTCAGCAGGGCCGCGTTGCCGTCACACGCCACGAACGCCAACCGGTCGGCCGGGTCCAGCGCGAGGCCGTGGTCGTGGTCGCAGCCCGGCAACGGCACCCGCCGCTCCACGGCGAGGCTCGCCGGGTCGACCACGGCGAGGTCGTCGCGGCCCTGGACGTCGACCAGCATCCGGTCGTTCGCCGGGTCATAGGCCACGTTGCCGACCTCACCTCCGAGCGCCACGGTGCCCCGAACGGCTCCGGTGGCGGCGTCGACCACCGTCTCGGACCCGCCGGATTCGTTCGTCGTCCAGATCGCGCCGCGTCGCGGGTCGTAGGCCAGCCCGTCCGGGTACTCACCCGTCGGCGCCCGGCTGACCACCGCCCCGGTGTCCTCGTCCAGCGCGAGCACCTGGTTCGCGCCCGTCGCGGTGGCGAACACCCGATGCAGCGCGGGCACCACCAGCACGCCGTGGACCTGCGCGACATCCGGGATCACCCGCACCACGCGGTGCGCGCGCACGTCGACCTCGATGACCTCACCGGCGCCGAGGTGCGCCACGAAGAGCAGACCGCGCCCGGTGTCGAGGCTCGCGTAGTCGAACCGCGAGGCGTTCCCCGGCAGCGTCAGCTCGCCGACCGGCCGCAACGGCAGTTCTTTCCCGCCGCCGTCGCCACGCACGATCACCACGAGCGTCACGACCAGCGCCGCCACGGCGACGCCCGCGGCCGTCAGCAGCAGGCGCGACCGCGTCGAAGGACTCATCGACCCTGCTTCCTGCCGGCTCGGAGCAACCAAGGTTACCGTGCACCGATGTGCTGCGGCTCGCACGCGGTCGGGGCGGCAGCGCGAGTTCGCACTGCCGCCCCGACCCGGGTCCACGCCGTCACCGCGCGACGGCGTCCTTCTCGCCCACCGAAGCCGAGGGCTCCACCGCGCGCCGGCCAGTCCTCAACGTCGCCATGACCAAGAAGCCGCCGACCAGCGCGATTCCCGCCGCCCCGACGAACGCCGCCGAGAAGCCGCCGGTCAGGACGACCGGGTCGTCGTGCCGGTCGGCACCGAACGACAGCCCGACCGCCGTCATCGCGGCCAGCCCGAGCGCGGACCCGACCTGGTAGGCCGTGTTGACGATCCCGGCCGCGAGGCCGCCTTCCTCGGGCTTGGCGCTGGAAATCGCCGTACCGAGCGAAGGGATGAAGGCCAGGGCCTGGCCGAGCGCCGCGACCAGCGACGCCGGCAGGACGTCGACGACGAAGCTGCCGGTCGGACGGGCGAACGACAACCACAACAGGCCAGCGGCCAGCGCCCACAACCCACCGATGATCATCGGCTTCGACCCCAGCTTCGCGATCAGCTTCGGGGCGACCGCGACCATCAGCACGACGATCAGCACGGTCATCGGCAGCAGGGCCGCGCCACTGGCGAAGGCGCCGTAACCGAGAACCTGCTGCAGGTACAGGTTGAGGAAGTACCACATCGGGATCCACGCGGCGCCGAGCAGGAACTGCGCGAGGTTGGCCCCGCCGAGGTTCGGGGTGCGGAAGATCCCCAGGCGCACGAGCGGCACCCGCCGGACGCGCTGGATCGCGACGAAGAGCGCAAGCAGGAGCAGGCCGCCGGCCAGCGGCCCGAGCGTCTCGAACGCACCCCAGCCCAGCTGCGGCGCACGAACGACGGCGAAGACGGTCAGCGCGAGCCCGGCCGTCACGGTCGCGGCCCCGAGAACGTCGACCGACCCGCGCTTGGCGGGCACCTCGGGCATGAGGCGCGCGGTCGCGACGATCGCGACCAGCGAGATCGGCACGTACAGCCAGAAGATCCACGGCCAGGACAGCCATTCGGTGATCACGCCGCCGAGGAAGACACCGGCCGTGCCCCCGGCGGGCGCGGCGGCGCCGTAGAGCGCGAGCGCCTTCGGCAGCTCCTGGGGACGCGAGCCGAAGATCATCATCAGCAGGGTCAGCGCCGACGGCGCGATCAGAGCCGCACCCCCGCCCTGCAGCACCCGGCCCAGCAGCTCCACCCACGCCGTCCCGGCCAGCGCCGCGACCACCGAACCGGCCAGCGTGACCACCCAGCCGGTGGTGAACAGCCGGCGCGCGCCGAACAGGTCGGACAACCGGCCGCCGAGCAGCAGAAGGCCGCCGAGCGCGATGACGTAGGCGTTGAACACCCACGACAACCCGCCCGGGGAGAACCCGAGGTCCTGCTGCATCTCGGGGAGCGCGACGCCGATGATCGACGTGTCCATGATGACCATGAACTGCGCCAAGGCGATGAGGCCCAGCGCCCACCACCGTCTCGAACCCGTGCCGGCCATGACGACCACCTCTCTCACAAGGTACCCCCAGGGGGTATCTGACTGCGCTGAGAGTACGGCGGCAGTGGATCTCTTCGCAACTACCCCCAGGGGGTATGTGAGTCTCCTGTGTCACACGTCGAACCGTGGCCGTTACAACTGGACCAGTGGATGTTACGGACGTAACCTGGCGATGTGAGCATCGAACCAGACGACCACGGCTGGCTGGTCATCAGCGTGTCCACCGCGGGCGCGCCGGACTCGCTGCGGGTACAGGTGTGGCGGAAACTCCGTTCGCTCGGCGCCCTCTACCTGCAGCAATCGGTCTGCCTGCTCCCGGCCCGGCCGCCCGTGGTGCGGGAGATCCGCCGACTGGCCGACCGGGTCCGCCACCAGGGCGGCACCGCCCGGGTGCTGCCGATGGCCTTCACCGCCCCAGGCGAGGAAGACGCCGTCATCGCCGAACTCAACGCCGCCCGCGACACCGAATACGCCGAAGTCCTCGAACGGCTCCCCAGCCTGCGACAGGAACTCGCCGACGAACAGGCCCGCGGCAATGCCACCTACGCCGAAGTCGAGGAGTCCGAAGCCGACCTGCAGCGTTTCCGCACGTGGCTGGACAAGATCGCCGCCCGCGACTACTTCGACGCACCCACCGGCCGCACCGCCCGCGACGCGGTCGAGCAGGCGGCCACGGAACTGGCCGCCTTCGAGGAAGCCGCCCTGCACGCCGAGGCCCCGGACCAGGCCGCGCCCAGGCTGCGGGCGGTGAAGCAGTGACCGGGTCGTTCTGGTGGGACCTGCTCATCGGCGTCGGCGCCGCATTGCTGCTGGCGTGGCTGATCCTCGTCGTCGCCCTGGTCATCATCCGGCCCCGCGGCGGCCTCCTGCGCGAAGCCCTGCGGCTGCTGCCCGACGTCCTGCGCCTCATCCGGCGCCTGGCCGCCGACAAGACCCTCCCCCGCGGCGTCCGCATCCGGCTCGGGCTACTGCTGGCCTACCTCGCGCTGCCCATCGACCTCGTCCCGGACTTCATCCCGGTCCTCGGCTACGCCGACGACGCCATCATCGTCACCGCCGTCCTGCGCGGCGTCGTCCGCCGCGCCGGGTTCGAGACCGTCCGCGCCCACTGGCCCGGCACCGACGACGGCTTCGCCGCACTCGCTCGGCTGACGAGAATCCAAGCCACGGCCTGAGTTACTCCGCGGCGCGCCACCGAAATCGGTTCAGGCCGGACACCCAGCGCCCGGCCAGCAGCCCGGGGACCATCGCGGCCGCGATCCACGCCGGCAGAAGTTTGTCCAGAATGGACAGACGCGGTGCCGCCTCGATCGTTGTCACGCGGTGACTGCTTCGCCGGTGGTCGTCAGCACCGTCGACAGCCGCGCCAGCACCTCCGGGTGCACGCGGTAGTAGATCCAGGTGCCGCGCCGGTCCCCGGTGATCAGGCCGGACTCGCGCAGCACCTTCAGGTGGTGGGAGATGGTCGGGCCGGTCAGGTCGAAGGCGTCGGTCAGGTCGCACACGCACGCCTCGCCGCCGGCGTGGGACGCGATCAGCGACAGCAATCGCAGCCGGACCGGGTCGGCCATCGCCTTGAACAGGTGCGACAGCTCGACCGCCTGGTCCTGCGTCAACAGCTCCCGAGCCAGGGGCGCGCAGCAGGCGTCCAGCGCGACGAGCGGCAGTTGCTTCGACATCCCTCTATATTGACAGACTTCGATACAGGCGGCAATCTGCTTAGACCAACGTCTATTCAAGGAGGTAGCGGACATGTCACGGGTACAGCTGGCCCTGCGGGTCGGAGACCTGGCCGGATCGATCGACTTCTACTCGAAGCTGTTCGGCACCGAACCGGCAAAGCTCCGCCCCGGCTACGCGAACTTCGCGATCACCAAGCCCGCGCTGAAGCTCGTGCTACTGGAGGGCGAACCGGGCCAGGAGACGGTGATGGACCACCTCGGCGTCGAGGTCGAGTCGACCGACCAGGTCAACGCGGCAACCCAGCGGCTGACCGGCGAAGGCCTCGAGACGCTGACCGAGGATGACACGACGTGCTGCTACGCGGTGCAGGACAAGGTGTGGGTCCACGGTCCCGGCAAGGAGCCGTGGGAGGTCTACACGGTCAAGGCCGACTCGATGACGTACGGCACCGACACGGCCAAGCCGGCGGGCTGCTGCAACTGAACGCCCCTGGAGCCGGTGCGCAATCGAGGGGCGCACCGGCTCCGCTCAGCTGCCGATCCGCGAGCTGCGTCGCTCGATCATGACGACGTCCCGCCAGACGCCGTGATGCCGGCCGACGCGTTCGCGGACGCCGATCTCCCGGAACCCGGCTCGGCGGTGCAGTTCCCGGCTGGCGGTATTCTCGGGGAAGACGCCGCTCTGGATCGTCCAAATCCCCGCGTCCTCAGTCGAAGCGATCAGCGCGGCCAGCAGCGCCTGCCCGACACCTCTCCCCTGGGCCGCCGGGTCCACGTAGACGCTGTGCTCGACGACCCCGGCATACACGCACCGCGAGGACACCGCCGAGACCGCGGCCCAGCCGATCACCCGCCCAGCCGGGCCGAGGGCGACCAGCCGGTGCTCCGGAAGATGAGCGGCGTCCCAGGCTTCCCAGGCGGGCGCAGTGGTCTCGAAGCTCGCCTGGCCGGCGTCGAGCCCGGCCTGGTAGATCGCCAGCACCCGCTCCGCGTGCTCGTCCGTCATCGCGACGACCTCGACCGGTTTGGTGGCGCGGATGATCGCGGAGTGGAGCTTGTCGCCGGTCTCGTGGGTGAGCTGGACGTCGATGCCGCTGAGCCCTGCGTCGTGCAAGAGCGTCCGGTAGCGGTCGGCGGTGAGCGCGCCGCCGAGGCACTCGACCGCACCGGCGCGGGCCGCGCGTTCGGCGTCGGTGAGGCTGTCGTCGGCGAGGATGTCGGTGATGCCGAGGCGGCCGCCCGGTCGCAGGACGCGGGCGATCTCGCCGAACACGGCGGGCTTGTCCGACGACAGGGCGATGACGCAGTTGGAGATGACGACGTCGACCGAGGCGTCCGGCAGCGGGATCTGCTCGATGGTGCCTTTGAGGAACTCGGCGTTGGTCACGTCGGCCTGCTCGGCGTGCCGGCGGGCGAGGGTGAGCATGTCGTCGGTCATGTCCAGGCCGATGGCCCGCCCACCTGGCCCGACGCGGCGAGCGGAGAGCAGGACGTCCAGCCCGCCGCCGGAGCCGAGGTCGAGCACGGTCTCGCCGGGCTTCAGCTCGGCGACGGCGAGCGGGTTGCCGCAGCCGAGGCTGGTCGCGGTCACCTCGACCGGAACCTCCACGCCGGCGTAGTGCACGGCGCCGAGCCGCTCGGCATCCCCGGCACCGGCCAGCAGACCGGTCCCTTCCCCGGCCAGAGCCCGCCGGGCGGCGGTGGCGTAGCGGTCGTGCACGGCGTCGCGATCGGGGTTCATCGGGCCTCCTCGCCGAACGACCGGACTCCGCGTCCCATGACGACGTCCGCGGCGCTCGGGAAGCAGGACACGCACTTTTCGTTCACGCGGTAGAGCCGAGCGGTCCCCTGCGGCTCGACCAGCACGAACCCGGTGTCGGCAAGGACCTTGAGATGCGCGGAGACGGTCGACTGGCCCACGCTGACCTGCTCGACGATCTCCCCCACCGCCATCGGCGTGCCGGCCTCGGCGAGCAGGTTGAGGATCTGCACCCGCGTCGGGTCCGCGAGCGCGCGGAACCACTCGGCGTAGGTCCTGGCGGTATCGCGGTCCAGCACAGCGGCCCCCTTCATCGTTAATCGACGATATACGATGAATCCCCTTGGCGGTACCCGGCGCCCTGCCGCGTCAGTGACCCGCCGGCTCGGAGCCGATCCGGTAGGACACCGGCTGCCCGTCCGCGTCCCACACCGGAACCGGCCGCCCCTGCGCGTCCACGATCTTGCCGTCGACGACCTTGTCGCCGTTCTCCAGCCGGGAAAGCACCTTCAGGTCGGAGTAGTCGATCACGCGGGTCGCCGTCGCGAACACCGACGGCTCGGTACCCGCCTTGCCCGGCCTCAGGTGGTTGAAGACCAGGTTGAGCACGACGGCCAGGAGCGCCGCGGAGCTGATCCCCGAGTGGAAGATCGTGCCGACCCACGCCGGGAACCGGTCGTAGAAGCCCGGTACCGCGATCGGGACCATGCCCAGGCCGACGGAAGCCGCGACGATCACCAGGTTGAGGTTGCCATTGTAGTCCACTTTGGACAGGGTTTTGATGCCGGACGCCGCGACCGTGCCGAACAGCACGAGACCGGCGCCGCCCAGGACCGGGTACGGGATGGCGGCCACCACCCGGCCCAGGACCGGGAGCATGCCGAGGACCACCAGGACCCCGCCGCCGGCGGTCACCACGAACCGGCTCCGGACGCCGGTGATCGCGACGAGGCCGACGTTCTGGGCGAAGGCGCTCTGGATGAAGCCGTTGAACACCGGCGCGATCGCCGAGGACGCCATGTCGGCCCGCAGGCCGTCGCCGATCCGGCGCTTGCCGACCGGCGTGTCGACGATCTCCCCCACCGCGAGGATGTCGGCCGTGGTCTCGGTGAGGGTCACCAGCACGACGATGAACATCGACACGATCGCGGCGACGTCGAAGGTCGGCGCGCCGAAACCGAACGGCGTCGGGACCGCGAAGATCGGACCGTTCCCCACCTGGGAGAAATCGGCCTTGCCGAGCACCGTGGCCAGCGCGGTGCCCACCACGATCGACAGGAGGATCGAAAGCCGGGAGATCGCGGCGACGGCGACTTTGCTGAGCAGCAACACGATCGCCAGCGTCAACGCGGCCAGCCCGATGTTCGAGACCGACCCGAAATCCGCCGCCTTGCTGTCGTTGCCCATCGCCCACTTCGCCGCGACCGGCATCAGGCTGAGCCCGATCACCGTGATCACCGTGCCGGTGACCACCGGCGGGAAGTACTTCACCAGCCGCGAAAACACCGGCGTGATGAGCAGGCCGAGCAGCGCGGAGGCGATCACCGAACCGAACACCGCGGGCAGCCCGCCATCGGCCACGATCGCGGTCATCGTCGCGACGCCGGCGAAGGAGGTGCCCTGCACCAGTGGCAGCCGGGAGCCGAAGAAGGGCACGCCGTAGGACTGCAGGATCGTCGCCAGCCCGCCGATGAACAGGCACGACGCGACGAGCAGCCCGACTTCGGCGGGTGAGACGCCCGCGGCGCCCCCGATGATCAGCGGGGGCGCGATGATCCCGCCGTACATGGTCAAGACGTGCTGGACGCCGTAAGCGAGGCTCTTGCCGAACCCGAGCCGTTCGTCCTCGGGACGGCGTACCGGGGCCACGTCACCCGTCGCCGGCGTCCGCTTCACTCGCGCCATCCGACCTCCCAGAGTTTCGTTCTGCGGAGGTTAACTTCCACATAGCAGAACAGCAACCCCGCCGCTGGGAGTCAAGCGACCACGGAGAGCCCGATCACCGGGCTGGGTACGCGCATCCAGCGGCAGAGCACCTTGTCCGGACGACTGCCCTCGGGCACCCCGCTGCGCGAAGCCGCCCTCGCCTGGTCCACTACCAAATGAACCGCGGCATCGTCGTCGCGGACATCACCGGAGCGGACGTCGTGGACATCCACGCTGCCCGCGCCGCCACCGACGACCGGCCGCACACCCGGCCTGTTCGACGACACACTCGGCCTGCGCCACAGCGAACGTCGCCGCCGCCCACATCGCCTGCGCCTGGCTTCCCGAGCAGGTCAGCGATCCCGGCACCGCACCACCAAATCAAGCGGAAGTCGAGCACGCCGCCGTGGCCAGCGAGGGGTCATCGCCGACGAGGACGGTCACGACGGCTACCGCGGTGTTCTCAGCGGGCGTACGGCTGACGGAGAACGTCCACAGTGGCCTCCGCGACGCGGCGGACCAGGTCGGGATCGGCCAGTTCCGGCAGCAGGCGGTCGACCGGCACCAGCGTGACGAGCGCTTGGGCGCACGCACGATGCACCTCGACGTGCCGCGCCGGGTCACCGGCCCATCCCGGCCTCGGCACGTCCCGCAGCGCGCGCAGCAACCCCGGCAACGCCAGCAGATGCGCCGCGGGATCGGACGATCGCCTGAGCGTCAGCGGTGCCTGGTCGCCGAAGATCGGCCGGATCGCGGTCGCGGCGTCGGCCAGGTCGACCACGATCGCGGCGTCGCGCACGACGCCGGAAAGCGGGAAGCCCAGGGCGTCGGCGGTCGTCCAGGAGACGGTGTCGCCGATCCCGGCCGCGGTCAGCAGCAGGGCGAGCAAGGGCACGGTGTTCGCGCCGGCCACGACCACGCGGGCGTTGAACGGGGCGATTTCGGCACGGCGCAGCGCCACCAGCACTTGCGTGGCGGAGGCGATGGCGAGCGTGTCCTCTTCGGTGACGATCGGGATTCCCGTGCTGCGAGCCAGGTCGCACTGCACGGTCCGGGCGCGTACCGGGTCGGTGCGGGCCAAGAAGACCGCGGCCGTACCGGCCGGCAGCGCCCGCACCGCCGCCGCGAGCTCCCCGGCGTCGCGGGCGGTGGCCGCGACCGGGAACGGCCTCAAGGAGGTGTGGGCCGCCAAGAGCCGGACGTCGGCGGCGAGCGCGTCGAAGACGTCGCCCGGTTCGCCAGCCGCCGCGCACGGAAGACCACTGCCATCGCTGACGATCGCCAGCCCCGCCGACCCGCGCACGTCAGCGCTCGAGGGCGGCGCGGTCCTCGGCCAGTGCGGCGCCGACCGCGGGCTGCACCAGCGCGGCGGTGTCGATGTCGTGGCGTGCGGCCTGAGCGAGCAACTCCGCCAGGCGAACGCGGTGCAGGTACGCCTCGTACGGGTGTCCAGCCTCCGTGGCCGCAAGGGTGGCGTCCTGCGCCTCGCCGATTCCGCGGCGCACCTCGGCCGCCAGCTCACTCATCAGTCCCAGCCTCCACCCAGCTTGCTCAGTACCTTATGAATCTAGCATGTGCACAATTAACGAATCTTGCAACTCTCGGACACGCCTCAGCGCCCGTGCCGGCGCGACCTGTCAGGCTCGACCCTGCCGCGGGATTTCGGTGTCGACGTCGACCCAGGACGCCGCGTCGAGCCCGTGCTGCCGGGCCAGCTCGAACAGATCCTCGAGGAGCGCGCCTTGCTGCTCGGTCTCGTAGTCCAGGCCCACCCGACGTGCCACCGTCAGCTGACGGTAGGTGGTGTCGACGCGCTCGCGCAGCACTGCCTCGAACTCACTCATGATCACCTCGACCGCTCCGGGGAACTTCCATTCTTCCGCTTAACTGCATATTTTCGCAAGTCTTCAGACGTGTCGCCGGCGGGTTCACAGGTCGTTGCCGGCGTAGGAGAGGTTGAAGCTCTTGTTGGCGAGCGGGAAGTCGGGAACGATCGTGTCGGCGAGCGCCACCGGCAGCGCGGGCCAGTTGAAGAAGCTGGGGTCGACGATCTTGACCCGGCTCAGGGTGCCGTCCGGGGCGGCTTCGACGCGGTGGACGATGGTGCCGCGCCAGCCTTCCACGATGCCGACGCCCGACCGGGTGGTGTCGCGCGCGGGTGCGCTCGCCGATGCCGGGCCGGGGACCAGCTCGACGGCCAGGTCGGAGATCAGCGTGATCGAGTGGGCGATTTCCCCGGCACGCACCAGGAAGCGGGACAGCACGTCCCCGTCGGTCCGCGGGTGGTCCGCGCGGCCGGACGGCGCGGTGAGGAACGGGTGGTCGTTCCGGGCGTCGACCGGAACCCCGCTGGCGCGCGCGACGTAGCCGAGCGCACCCAGATCGGCGGCCTGGGCGCGGGTGAGGACCGCGGTGCCGGCGAACCGGTCGTTGACCACGGTGTTCGCCAGCGCGAGATCGACGATTTCGGCGATGTCGGCGCCGATTCCCGCCAGTTTCGCCGGGTCCGGGACGTGGTCGAGCCGGGTGGCGCCGGGACGGATCGCGCCGCGCAGCAGGCGGTGCCCGGTCACGTGGTCGTTGAGCCGCAGCAGCTGTTCCCGGACGCGCTGGGCGTGGTTGTTGAGGATCCCGTGTCCGACGTCGTTGCACAGCGCGCCGAGGTCGGTGACGTGGTTGTAGAGCCGTTCCAGTTCCAGCAGGACCGCCCGCATCCGGTGGACGTTGTCGGGCACGGGGATGCCATAGGCGTCCTCGACGGCCTGGCAGAAGGCGAGGGTGTGCCCGACGGTGGTGTCACCGCTGATGCGTTCGGCCAGCTCGAGCGCTTCTCCGGGACGGCGGCCCTGGAACAGCTTCTCGATTCCCCGGTGGACGAACCAGAGCCGGGCCTTGAGGTTCAGGATGGTTTCCCCGACAACGGAAAACCGGAAGTGCCCCGGTTCGATCATCCCGGCGTGCACCGGGCCGACCGGGATCTCGTAGACGCCGTCGCCCTCGACCGTCCGGAACGGGTAGGGGCCGTCGACGTCGCCGAACGCGGGTGGCTCGCCGGCGTCGGCGAGCATCGGGTACCAGCCCTGGGGCCAGTGGAAGTGCCGCACCAGCCGTCGCGGCAGCGGGTGGCCGGCGGGCACGATGCCGAACAGGTCCCGCATCTCCCGTTCGAACCGCCCGGCCGGGAAGGACAACCCGGCCAGGCTGGGCACCTCCGGCCGGGCGCGGTCCACGGGGACGTGCAGTTCGACGCGCCGGTCGGGATCGGCGGCGGTGAACAGGTAGACCGCCCGCAGCGCGTCGCCGTCGTCGTGCCCGGCGATCAGGGCGACGCGGTAGCCGTGGGCGAGCAGCGCCCGGGCCCGGTCGGGCAGCTCGCCCCCGCCGATGGTGCGGGCGGAGCGGCGATGGCCGACCTCGGTGCTGAACGAATCCGGCTGGGTCATGGCGCCCCCGTGAGCGTGTCGGCGGCCAGGTGCAGGAGAGAACCCAACGGGCCCGCGGTGAGCCCGAGAACGGCGCTGGCCACCAGGCCGGCGATCACGGTGGCGGCGAACGTGCCCGGCAGCCTGCCGGGTGCGGTGGCCGCGCCGGGGCCCTCCGCCGGAGCGCCGAGCACCATGCGGCCGGTGTGCGTGATCAGCGCGGCGGCGATCACCACCACGAGGGCCAGCACGGCGGTCGTGACCCAGCCGAGGCCGGCGGTGAAGCCGGTGCGGGCGATCCCGAGTTCGCTGGCGAACACGCTGAACGGGGGCAGCCCGATCAGCGCGAGCACCCCGAGCCCGAGGCACCCGGCCAGCACCGGCTGGCGGGCCGCCAGGCCGCGGACGCCGTCGATGCGGCTGGTGTGCTCGGTCTGCAGGACGCGTCCGGCGGTCAGGAACAGCACGCCCTTGACCAGGCCGTGCCCGAGGACGTGCAGCAGCGCCGCGGCGAGTGCGAGCGGGCTGCCGACGGCGGCGCCGAGCGCGACCAGGCCGAGGTGTTCGATGCTGGAGTAGGCGAGCATCCGCTTGTAGTCGCGCTGGGCCAGCAGCAGTGACGCCGCCAGCACGAGCGACGCGAGTGCCATCACGATCAGCAGGGTGCGGGCGAAGCCGGTCCCGAGTACCGCGTCGGCGATCACCTTGACCCGCAGGATGGCGTAGAAGGCGACCGAGAGCAGCACGCCGGACATCAGCGCCGACACCGGAGCCGGCGCCTGGGAGTGCGCGTCGGGCAGCCACGCGTGCAGCGGCGCGAGCCCCGCTTTGGTGCCGAATCCGATGATCAGCAACGCGATCGCGATCCGGGTGACGCCCGGGTCGAGCCCGGGCGCGGCGTGGGTGAGCGCGGCCAGGTCCAGTCCGGGCGTGCCGGGAGCGTGCTGGGCGGCGTAGTTGAGCAGGAAGGTTCCCAGCAGGGCCAGTGCGATGCCGGCGGAGCAGATGACGACGTACTTCCAGGCGGCTTCGACGGCTTGGCGGGTGCGTCGCTGCCCGACCAGGAAGGCGGTGACGATGGTGGTGGCCTCGATCGCCACCCACAGGACACCGAGGTCGGCGGCGAGCACGGCGAGTGCCATGGCGGCGAGGAACAGCTGCACCAGAACGCTGTGCCGGGTCGCGGTCCGCGGGGTGGCCCGGCCCGAGTCGATCTCGGCGCGCAGGTACGCCGGAGTCGCCGCGGTGGCGAGGAGCCCGACCGCGGCGATCACGATGAGCATGAACGCCGACAGCGCGTCGGCTCGCGCCGGCCCGCCGAGCGCGGTCCGCGGCCCGGACACGGCGACGGTGACGGCGAGGGCGACCGCGGCGGCCAGGGTGACAGCCGCGCTCCCGGCGCTGACCCAGCGGGTCGCCGGACGCCAGCCGGCAGCCAGGTAGAGCGCGGCGCCGAGCAGCGGCACCACGACCGGGGCGAGCAGCAGGAAGACGGTCATGAGTCGCGCAGCTCCCGCAGCTCGTCGAGGTCGGCGTCGCCGAAGGTCTCCCGCATGCGGGTGGTGAGGATCTGCAGGACGAGCACGACCAGCAGCACGTCCAGCGACACGCCGAGCTCGACGACGAGGCCGGCACCGCCGGTGGTCAGGAACCCGACGGCGGTGATCCCGTTGTCCAGCAACAGGAATCCGACCAGCTGCGACAGCGCCCGCCGCCGGGTCACCAGCGTGAAGAAGCCGATCAGCGCGACGGTCAGCCCGACCGGGATCGCCTGCGTCGCCGGCGACGGCGCGAGCGCGACCAGCGGCCGGGATACCGCGTAAGCCAGCAGCGTCAACGCCGCGGCCGCCAGCAGCGAGGACGCCACGTTGACCAGCGGCCGGGTTTCCCGCCGCACCACACCGCCGCCCATCAGCGCACGGCGCAGCAGGTACGGCAGCACCCCGGCGCGCAGCACCACGATCCCGGCGGCGACCACGCCGAGTTCGGCCGACCGCTCGTGGGCGGCGAGCACCGCGACCAGCGCGGCCAGCGCCAGGCCCTGCAGCGCGAACACGCGGATGAGCACGCTCAGTTCGCGGCGCCACAGGATCAGCACCGCGGTCAGCAGCAGCGCCCCGCAGGCCAGATCCAGCAGCTGCACGTAGCTCGTGTCACCCACGACTGTCCTCTGTGGACATGCGAAACCGGTCCTTTCGGTTCAGGCCAGGAAGAACGACGCGGCGACGGCCAGCAGGGCCAGCAGGAACGACCCGGCGAGCAGCTCCGGCACCCGGAACAGCCGCAGCTTCGCCAGGAACACCTCACCCGCCGCGAGCACCGACCCGAGCAGCACGACCTTGACCACCCAGGCAGCCAGGCCGGTGACGAGCGCCAGTGGCGCCACGGACGTCGCGATCCCCCACGGCAGGAACAGGTTCGCCAGCAGACCGAGGAACACCGACAGCCGCATCGCCGAAGCCAGCTCCACCAGCGCCAGATCCGGGCCCGCGTACTCGAGGACCATGGCTTCGTGCACCATGGTCAGCTCCAGGTGCGTCGAGGGGTTGTCCACCGGCAGCCGCCCGGTTTCGGCGACGATCACCACGACCAGCGCGACCGCGGCCAGCAGGCTCACCGGAGAGATCACCCGCGCCGGGTCGTGCAGGGTCGAGGTGACGATCGAGGCCAGGTTGGTCGACCCGACGCGCACCGACAGCGCGAAGATCGCGACGAGCAGGGTCGGCTCGACCAAGGCGATGATCGTCATCTCGCGGCTGGCGCCCATCCCGCCGAACGCCGTGCCGGTGTCCAGCCCGGCCAGCGCGAGCGCGACCGTGCCCACCGTGAGCAGCGCGACCACGGCGAACAGGTCGGCCACCGGCCCGATGGCCGAGTCGGTCGTCGCGAACGGCGTCACCACCGCCACCACGAGCGTGGTCGCCATCAGCACCAGGGGCGCGAACCGGAACACCTCGCTCGTGCCGCGCGGCGCGACCGGCTCCTTGCGCAGGAGCTTCCGCAGATCCCGCCACGGCTGCAGCACGCCGGCGCCCGCCCGGCCCTCCAGCCTCGCCCGCACCTGCCGCATCACCCCGACCAGCAGCGGCGACGCGCCGAGGACCACCACGGGCTGCACGAACCCGCCGACGAGCCCGAGCGCGGTCACCGGGTCACCGCCAGCAGGAGCAGCAGCCCGCACAGGGTGTAGAAGCCGTACCCGAGGTAGCGGTGCACACTGCCGTTCGCCAGCCGCCCGCCGCCTCTCCCCCACGCGGCGACCGCGGCCAGCACCGGCCGGTAGAGCCGGCGTTCGATCCGGTCGGGCACCCGGCGGCGGTAGGCCACCGCCCGCACGAGGTACCGCGACTCCTCGTGGTGGTCGACGTCGACGTCGGTCTCCGGGCGCACGACGTCGTCGAACACGCGTTGCAGCGGCTCGGCGAACGAGGTCGCGGTGTACTCCATCCGCGGCGACATCGGCCCGGCGCCACAGTCCCAGAGCCGCGCCGCGCGCCGGGCGCGCCGCACCGCCAGCAG
>NZ_JAAGNB010000965.1:0-18416 GCF_010550475.1 Amycolatopsis sp. SID8362 | reverse complement strand
CCGGGCGGACCGCCTGCGCGACCGCGGCGCGCCGCCGCACGCCCGTGACCAGCAGCAACGCCGAGAGCACGAACGTCACCGCGTCCAGCGCCAGTGCCGTGGACGGCGTCAGCGCCGCGATCAAGGCCCCGCCGCCGGCGAACCCGGCCAGCTGCGCGCCCTGGATCGTCACGTTCCGCAACGCCATCCCGACCAGGTACCGCTCGCCTTCGAGCACCGTGGGCAGCAGCGCCTGCTGCGCTGCCTTGAACGGCCCGCCGAGCGCCGTCAGCACGGCGACCAGCGCGCACAGCACCCACAGCGGAACGCCGGGAATCGCGATGACGGCGACCAGCGCGGCCCGGGCCAGGTCTGCCGCGACCATCACGTCCCGCCGCGGCCGGCGGTCGCCCACGCCGGCCAGCAGCACGCCGCCGAGCAGCGAAGGCACGTACGTCAGGGCGTAGGTCAGGCCGGTGAGCGCGGCCGAGCCGGTGCGCTGGAAGACGAGCACCGCGAGCGCGACACGGGCGAGCTGGTCCCCGCAGATCGACAGCAGCTCGGCGCTCCACATCGCGCGGAACTCGGCGACGGCGAGCACGGCGCCGAAGCCCACCTTCCTCACGCGTGCGTCGTCCATCGGTGGCGCCCCTCGAAACCCCTGTTCAGCCAAGGTAATCACCGAACGGAGTGGAATCGAGCCGTTCGGTGACAGTTACCCTGTTCGCAGCAGCGTGTCAGCCCGGGTGGGTTGTATCGGAAGCGAGACTTGTTCAAACTGAGAGCATGTTCAATTCAAATGAACATGCTCTCTGGTTGAACGCTGAGGGCTTGGAGAGTGCGGCGCGCGAGCGGCTGAGCGAGCTAGGGCTTCGCAGCGAGGTGATCGCCGAGTCAGGGGACAGCGTTCGAGGTGACGCAGTCCTGCGTCTCGTGACGGGTGCCGGCGCGGCACGAACCTATGCCGTCGAGGTCAAGTCTCGCCTGACACCTGAGCTCGCCACCAGCATCAGCCTGTCCGCGCAACTCCCGGCGTTGCTGGTCACGCCGTATGTCAGTGAGCCGGTCGCCGAGCGGCTGCGTGCCAGGGGGATCGACTACGTGGACACGGCGGGGAACGCCCACCTCGCTTGGGACGATGTCCTCGTCGACGTCCGGGGGCGGCGCAATCCGGCTGTTCCCCGTTCGAGAACCTCGCCGAACGGGGCCGGAGCCTTCGGCCGAGCGGGGCTTCGCGTCGTGTTCATTCTGCTCTGCCGGCCGGAAATGGCAGCTCAGCCCTACCGGGTCCTGGCCGGCGCGAGCGGGGTCTCGCTGGGCACCGTCAAGACGGTGGTCGACGAGCTGGCCGGCGCGGGCTACCTCTACGAGGGTGCGGGAGACCGTCGTCTGGCTCGCGGCGGTGAGTTGCTCGACCGCTGGGCGGAGGCGTACTCGATCACCTTGAACGCCACGCTTTCCCTGGGCGAATTCTCCGTGGACGACCTTTCGTGGTGGCCGGACTCAGAAGCCGAGATGCGTGCGCAGGGAATCCAAATGGGGGGTGAGGCCGCTGCCAGTCTCATCGACTCCCACCTGAGGCCTGCCTCGCTGACCCTCTACGTCGAACAGCTCCCAGCCCGGTTGATCGGCCGGCACCGCATGGCCCGGGCCGAAGGCCGGGGGAACGTCCACATCCGGAAACGGTTCTGGCACGTGCCCGGGACCGAGTCCTGGCTGGTGCCTTCCCCCTTGATCTACGCTGACCTGCTGGCTTCGGGAGACCCCCGCCAGCGCGAACACGGAGACCGGATCAGGACCATTGATGATCGACTTGTCCGCCTCGGCGGATCCTGAAGTCCTCCTGGCAGCCAAAGCACTCGCCCGAGTCGACGTCGCGGCGCGTACGGCCGGATTGGACTACCTGGTGGTCGGCGCGACGGCGCGCACGATCCTGTCGCTCGGCTTGGTCGGCCGCTCGCCCGAGCGAGCCACCCGCGACGTCGACATCGCTGTCGAAATCTGTACTTGGGACGACTTCGAGCGGCTTGTCGGAGAGCTCGACAGGCACGGTGACAGCGTGCACTCGTTCCTCGTCGAGGGAGTCGAGGTGGACGTGCTGCCCTATGGCGGCATCGAGCGGGAGGACCGCACCATCCTCTGGCCCGACGACGTGCGGATGAACGTCCGCGGCCTGAGCGAGGCGGTGGCATCCGCCGAGACCGTCGTGCTGCCCGGCGGGCTCACCGTCCGGGTCCCTTCAGTGCCCGCGCTGGCGTTGCTCAAGCTGCTGACGCCCTACCTCGATCTGCTGTACGAAGAGAAGCTGGAACTGCTCGGCAGGCATCACTACGACCCGGCGCTCGCCGGTGCCTGGCTCCTCGGTTCACAAATACCCGGGCTTCTCGACGACGAAGGGAAGAACGCGCTGCTCCGGATCGTCGAAGACGAGGACGTGCTGGCCAGGCTGGCCAACGACGCGCGGGCGCCTCGGGCTCCGGAGTTGGTGCGGGCGCTGGGAGCCGGTGTCCGCGACGCGGCTCGGTCCTGACGCGTCAGCCCGGGTGGCCGCCGATGCGGGTGGTCAGCTCGGCCGCCGTGCTCGCCACCTCCGCGGCCAGGTCCGGCCACGTCTCCTCGCACGGGTCCGTCGTGCAGTGGTGGCGCAGCGTCACGCTGATCGCCGCCAGTGGGCGGGCGCCGTGGTCGAAGACCGGGGCGGCCACCGAGGCGAAACCCGCTGTGACGTGGCCGTCTTCGACCGACCAGCCGAGGCGGCGCTCCGCGTTCAGTGTGCGGCGGAGGTCGGCGAGCGTGGCCGGGCCGCGGCCGGTGCGGTGCACGAACGCCGATGCCGAGGGGAACAGCGCGCGGACGTGCGGGGCGGGCAGGTGCCGCAGGATCGCGCGGCCGGACGCCGTCAGCTGGGCCGGCAGGCGGACGCCGACCTCGGTCACCAGGGTCTCCGGGCGGAGCGGGCGCTCCTTGATCAGGTACAGCGACTCGTTGCCGTGCAGCACGCCGAGGTGCGCCGTGTGCCCGACGCGGTCGACGAGCTTGCGCAGCAACGGCCCGGCCAGGCGCTCGAGCGGGTCGTGCCGCAGGTACGCCGAGCCGAGCTCGAACGCCGCGATGCCCAGGCCGTAGCGGCGTTCGGCGGGCAAGTGCACGACGAAACCGGCGGCTTCGAGCTCGTTGAGCAGGTGGTACGTCGTCGACCGGGGGAGGCCCGCTTCGCGCGCGATCGCCGCCGCCGTCACCGGGCCGGGGCGCGTCGCGAGCAGGCGCAGCACCGCCAGCCCGCGGCGCAGCGCCGGGACCTCGCTGCTCTCGCCCATGGCCCGAGCCTAGTGTCTGGGATACCAGACAGAACCACTCCGTGGGGCATCCCACCAGCGGGAAGGACGATGTCCAATGGGCCCATGCCGGAAACAGTGCTCCTGGGCCTCGAACCCCTGACCGCCGCCCAGGTCGTCGACGTCGTCCGCGGCCACGCGCCGGTCGGGCTCGGGGACGCGGCCGAGAAGAACCTGGCCGCGACCCGCCAGCACATCGAAAACCTCGCGCACGCCGTCACGCCCACCTACGGCGTCTCGACCGGCTTCGGCGCCCTCGCCACCCGGCACATCCCGGTGGAGAGCCGGACCGCGCTGCAGCGCAGCCTGATCCGCTCGCACGCCGCCGGCGCCGGGCCCGCCGTCGAGCCCGAGGTCGTCCGCGCGCTGATGCTGCTGCGGCTGCGGACCCTCGCCAGCGGGTACACCGGCGTCCGCCCGGGGACCCCGCAAACGCTTGCGGCCCTGCTCAACGCCGACATCACGCCGATCGTCCACGAGTACGGCTCGCTCGGCTGCTCCGGCGATCTCGCGCCGCTGGCCGCCGTCGCGCTCGCGCTCATGGGTGAGGGCCAGGTGACGTACCGCGGCGAGATCGTCGAAGCAGGCGAAGCGCTGAAGCACGCCGGGATCGAGCCGGTCGTCCTCGCCGAGAAGGAGGGGCTCGCCCTCACCAACGGCACCGACGGCATGCTCGGCATGCTCCTGCTCGCCGCCGCCGACCTGCACAAGCTGTTCGACATCGCGGACCTCACCGCCGCGATGAGCGTCGAGGCGCTGCTGGGCACCGACCGCGCTTTCGCCGCCGACCTCCAGGCGCTGCGCCCGCACCCCGGGCAAGCCACCTCCGCCGCCCGGATGTGGCAGGCGCTGCAGGGCTCGAAGATCGTCGAGAGCCACCGCGGCCCGGACTGCAACCGCGTCCAGGACGCCTACTCGCTGCGCTGCGCCCCGCAAGTGCACGGCGCCGCGCGCGACAGCCTCGCGCACGCCGAACTCGTCGGCGAACGCGAGCTCATGTCCGCTGTGGACAACCCCGTCGTGCTCGCCGACGGCCGCGTCGAGTCCAACGGCAACTTCCACGGCGCGCCCGTCGCGTACGTGCTCGACTTCCTCGCCATCCCGATCGCGGACGTCGCCAGCATCGCCGAGCGCCGCACCGACCGGATGCTCGACAAGGCGCGCTCGCACGGCCTGCCGCCGTTCCTCGCGCACGACCCCGGCGTCGATTCCGGGCACATGATCGCCCAGTACACGCAGGCCGCGGTGGTCAGCGAGCTGAAACGGCTGGCCGTGCCCGCGTCCGTCGACTCGATCCCGAGCAGCGCCATGCAGGAGGACCACGTCTCCATGGGCTGGTCGGCCGCGCGGAAGCTGCGCAAGGCCGTCGACGGCCTGACCACCGTGCTCGCCATCGAGCTGCTGACGGCGGCCCGTGCGCTCGACTTCCGGGCGCCGCTGGAGCCGTCGCCGGTCACCGGCCGCGTCCGGGATCTGCTGCGCACCAAGGTGAACGGCCCGGGTCCCGACCGCCACCTGGCGCCCGAGATCGCGGCCGCCGAAGAACTCGTCCGCTCCGGCGCCGTCCTCGACGCCGCCCGTCTGGAGGTCTGATGTCCCGCGTAGTCCGTGCCGCCCGCGGCACCCAGCTCACCGCCAAGTCGTGGCAGACCGAAGCCGCGCTGCGGATGTTCCACAACAACCTCGACCCCGACGTCGCCGAGCGGCCCGAAGACCTGGTCGTCTACGGCGGCACCGGCAAGGCCGCGCGCAACTGGGCCAGCTTCGACGCCATCACCCGCGAACTGACCACTTTGGACGTCGACGAGACGCTGCTCGTCCAGTCCGGCAAGCCGGTCGGCGTCTTCCGCACGCACGAGTGGGCGCCGCGCGTGCTCATCGCGAACTCGAACCTGGTCGGCGACTGGGCGACCTGGCCGGAGTTCCGCCGCCTCGAGCAGCAGGGCCTGACGATGTACGGCCAGATGACCGCGGGCTCGTGGATCTACATCGGCACCCAGGGCATCCTCCAGGGCACGTACGAAACGTTTGCCGCCGTGGCGAAGAAGAAGTTCGGCGGGAGTCTCAAGGGGACGCTCACCGTCACCGCCGGCCTCGGCGGCATGGGTGGCGCGCAGCCGCTCGCCGTGACCATGAACGACGGCGTCGCGCTCGTCATCGAGTGCGACCCGCAGCGCGCGCACCGCCGCGTCGAAACCCGGTACCTCGACGAGGTCGCCGACGACCTCGACGACGCCATCGCCCGCGTCACCAAGGCCAAGCAGGAGAAGCGCGCGCTGTCCGTCGGCGTCGTCGGGAACGCGGCCGAGGTGCTGCCGGAGTTGTTGCGTCGCAACGTCGAGGTCGACATCGTGACCGACCAGACGTCCGCGCACGACCCGCTTTCCTACCTGCCCAAGGGCATCGCCGTCGAGGACTGGCACGACTACGCGGCCAAGAAGCCGGACGAGTTCACCGACCGCTCGCGCGAGTCGATGGCCGACCACGTCGACGCCATGCTCGGCTTCCTGGACCGCGGCGCCGAGGTCTTCGACTACGGCAACTCCCTGCGCGGCGAGGCCAAGCTCGGCGGCTGCGAGCGCGCGTTCGACTTCCCCGGGTTCGTGCCCGCCTACATCCGCCCGCTGTTCTGCGAGGGCAACGGCCCGTTCCGCTGGGCCGCGCTGTCCGGCGACCCCGAGGACATCGCCGCGACCGACCGCGCGATGCTGGAACTGTTCCCGGAGAACGAATCCCTCGCCCGCTGGATCCGGCTCGCCGGGGAACGCGTTGCCTTCCAAGGACTTCCGGCCCGGATCTGCTGGCTCGGCTACGGTGAACGGCACCTGGCCGGCCTGCGGTTCAACGAGATGGTCGCCAGCGGCGAGCTGAAGGCGCCGGTCGTGATCGGCCGTGACCACCTCGACTCCGGCAGCGTCGCCTCGCCGTACCGCGAGACCGAGGGCATGGCCGACGGTTCCGACGCGATCGCCGACTGGCCGCTGCTGAACGCGCTGGTCAACACGTCGTCGGGGGCCAGCTGGGTGTCGATCCACCACGGTGGCGGCGTCGGCATGGGCCGGTCCATCCACGCGGGCCAGGTCAGCGTCGCCGACGGGACCGAGCTGGCCGCGCAGAAGCTCGAGCGCGTGCTCACCAACGACCCGGGCATGGGTGTCATCCGGCACGTCGACGCCGGGTACGACCGCGCTGCCGAAGTCGCCGACGAGCGCGGGGTGCGGGTGCCGATGCGGGAGCAGGCGTGACGGCTTCCGGTCTGCTCGCGGAAATCGGCGACGTCGGGCGCGATCCGAAGCGCGGCGGCTACTCGCGGCACGCGTTCGACGCGCCCGAGCAGGACCTGCGCGCGTGGTTCGGCGAGCGCGCGCTGGGGCTCGGGCTGGACGTCGACACCGACCACAACGGCAACATCTGGGCCTGGTGGGGGCCGCCGGGGCCGGACGCCGTCGTCACCGGCAGCCACCTCGACTCGGTTCCCGGCGGCGGCGCTTTCGACGGCCCGCTCGGCGTCGTCAGCGCGCTCGCCGCGGTGGAAGCGTTGCAGGCGCGGGGTTTCCGGCCGGGCAAGCCGTTCGCCGTGGTCGTTTTCACCGAGGAGGAAGGCGGCCGGTTCGGCGTCCCGTGCCTCGGCTCGCGGCTGCTGACCGGCACGATCGACGCCGGCAAGGCACGCGGGCTGCGGGACGCCGACGGCGTCACGTTCGCCGAGGCCGCGGCGAAGTCCGGCTTCGACCCGGAGCTGATCGGCGCCGACCCGGAACGGCTCCGGCTGGTCGGGCGGTTCCTCGAACTGCACGTCGAGCAGGGGCGCGGCTTGATCGACCTGGGTGCGCCGGTCGCGGTCGGCAGCACGGTGATCGCGCACGGGCGGTGGCGGTTCTCCTTCGAGGGGCAGGGGAACCACGCCGGGGCGACGCTGCTGGCCGACCGGGCCGACCCGATGCTGCCCGCCGCCGCGACGGTCACCGCCGTCCGGCGGCTGGCGCGCGCGGTGCCGGACGCACGTGCGACCGTCGGGCGGCTGGTGCCGACGCCGGGTGGCACCAACGTCATCGCGTCCACTGTGGACCTGTGGCTCGACGCGCGGGTGCCCGGGACCGTGACCCCCGCGCTGGTCGAAGACATCACGCGCGCGGCGGAGGCCGCGGCCGCCGAGGAAGGTTGCCGGGTGACGGTGACGCGGGAGTCCTATTCGGACGACGTCGTGTTCGACGACGCCCTGCGGCGGGACCTGAGCGGGTGGCTCGGCGGACCGCCGGAACTGCCCACCGGCGCGGGTCACGACGCCGCGATCCTCGCCGGGTTCGTCCCGTCGGGGATGCTCTACGTGCGCAACCCGACCGGGATCAGCCACTCGCCGGAGGAGTTCGCCGAGGCCGGCGACGTCGAGGCCGGGGCCGCCGCGCTGGCCACGGTGCTGGAGCGGCTGGCGCGATGACCGTCGGCCCGCGGGGGCGCCCCCCGTTTCCAGCCTATCGCGCGGCACCGACAGTTTTCTGGTGCGCGCAAGCCTGGCTGCCCGGCGGTATCGCGTCCGCGGTGCGCATCGACGTCGACGGCGGGCGGATCACCGGCGTGACACCCGGCTCGCCGCGGTCCGGCACGGTGCTCGACGGGCTGACCCTGCCGGGCTTCGCGAATGGGCATTCGCACGCCTTCCACCGGGCGCTGCGGGGGCGGACGCACCACGAACGCGGCACGTTCTGGACGTGGCGCGAGCGGATGTACGCGCTCGCGTCCCGGCTCGACCCCGACACCTACTACCGGCTGGCGCGCGGGGTCTACGCCGAGATGGTGCTGGGCGGGTACACGAGCGTGGGCGAGTTCCACTACCTGCACCACGCGCCCGGCGGGAAGCCCTACGCGGACCCGAACGCGATGGGCGCGGCGCTGCGGCAGGCCGCCGCCGACGCCGGGATCCGGCTGACGCTGCTCGACACCTGCTACCTGGCGGGCGGGATCGGCGTCGAACCCGACGAGGTGCAGCGGCGCTTCTCCGACGGTTCGGCTTCGGCGTGGGCGGAACGGGTGGCCGCGCTGGAGGAAGGCGAGCTGTTCCGCGTCGGCGCGGCGATCCACTCGGTGCGCGCGGTCCCGGCCGACCAGCTGTCCCTTGTGGACAGCGCGCGGGTGGTGCACGTCCACCTGTCCGAGCAGCGGGCCGAGAACGAGCAGTGCCTGGCCGCCTACGGCCGCACGCCCACCGAGCTGCTGCACGAACGCGGGGTGCTGACCGAGCGGCTGGTCGCCGTGCACGCGACCCACCTCGCGACGTCGGACATCGAGCTGCTGAGCGGGGCGCGGGCCTGCTTCTGCCCGACCACCGAACGCGACCTCGGCGACGGCATCGGCCCGGCCCGTGCCCTGCGGGACGCCGGGGTGCGGCTGAGCATCGGCAGCGACAGCAACGCCGTCGTCGACGCCTTCGAAGAAACCCGCGCGCTGGAGCTGGACGACCGGCTCGCCAGCGAGGAACGCGGCCGGTTCACCGCCGAGGAACTCCTCGAAGCGGGCACGGACCACGGCGCGGTCGGGTGGGACGAGGTCGGCGCGCTCGCCGAGGGGGCGGGCGCGGACCTGGTCACCGTGACCCTGGATTCGGTGCGGACGGCCGGGATCGAGCCGTCGGGTGTGGTGTTCGCCGCGTCCGGCGCCGACGTCCGGCACGTCGTCGTGGCGGGCCGCGAGGTCGTGCGCGACGGCGCGCACCAGCTGATCGAACGACCGGAAACCGTGCTGGCGAAGGAGATCGAGGCACTGTGGCAGTCCTGATCACGGGCATCGGCGAGCTCACGACGAACGACGCCGAACTGGGCCGGCTGTCCGACGCGGCCCTGGTACTGGACGGCTCGCGCGTGGCCTGGGTGGGCCCGGCTTCGAGCGCGCCGGACGCCGATGAGCGCGTCGACGTCGAGGGTCGCGCGGTGCTGCCGGGCTGGGTCGACAGCCACACGCACCTCGTCTTCGCCGGCGACCGCACCGCCGAGTTCGAAGCTCGGATGGCGGGAAAGCCCTACACCGCCGGGGGAATCGCGACCACCGTC
This sequence comes from Amycolatopsis sp. SID8362, assembly GCF_010550475.1. Lineage (NCBI taxonomy): Bacteria > Bacillati > Actinomycetota > Actinomycetes > Pseudonocardiales > Pseudonocardiaceae > Amycolatopsis > Amycolatopsis sp. SID8362. The sequence continues at coordinate 9,058 of NZ_JAAGNB010000965.1, read as the reverse complement.
GGCGCCACGCGGGAGGCGTCGGACGAGCAGCTCGCCGCCAACCTCCGCCGCCACGTCGACGAGGCCGCCTGGCAGGGGACGACGTGCCTGGAGACGAAAACGGGCTACGGGCTGACCGTCGCGGACGAAGCCCGGTCCGCGCGGATCGCCGGGGAAGTGGCCGACGAGGTCACGTTCCTGGGCGCGCACCTGGTGCCGCCGGGCGCCGACGCGGAGTCCTATGTGGACCTCGTGTGCGGTGAGATGCTCGACGCCGTCGCGGAGAACGTGCGCTGGGCGGACGTGTTCTGCGAGACCGGCGCGTTCGACGAAGCCCAGTCGGCGCGGGTGCTGAAGGCCGCCGCCGGGCGCGGGCTCGGCCTGCGGGTGCACGGCAACCAGCTCGGCGAAGGCCCCGGCGTGCGGCTCGCGGTGGAGCTCGGTGCGGCGAGCGTCGACCACTGCACGTACCTGAGCGACACCGACGTCGAAGCGCTGGCCGCGTCGGAAACCGTGGCGACCCTGCTGCCCGCGTGCGACCTGTCGACCCGCCAGGCGATGGCCCCGGCCCGGCGGCTGCTCGACGCGGGCGCGACGGTCGCGCTGGCCAGCAACGCCAACCCGGGCAGTTCGTACACGACGTCGATGGCGTTCTGCGTCGCGACCGCGGTGCTGCAGCTGCGGATGACGATCGAGGAGGCCGTCTGGGCGGCGACGGCGGGCGGGGCGAAGGCCTTGCGCCGCGACGACGTCGGCGTACTGCGGCCGGGCGCGCGAGCCGACGTCCACGTGCTCGACGCGCCGTCGGTGACGCACTTGGCGTACCGGCCGGGCGTGCCGCTGACGAATTCGGTGTGGCGCGCCGGAGATCGCGTGCGCTAACGTCGAAGGCGAGGACGCGCGAAGACACAGTCCGGTATGGGTTAGTCCGGACGGCATCGGCAGGCTTACCTGTGCGTCCCTTCCTCGGAAGCGACGAAGGGACAGCTGTGTCTGTGATCATCATCGGTGCCGGTCTGGGTGGCTTGAGCCTCGCGGACGGCCTGCGCCGGGCCGGGATCCCGTGCCAGGTCTACGAACGCGACGAGTCGCCGGGCGCCCGGAAGCAGGGCTACCGGCTGCACATCGGCGGTCTCGGCGATTCGGCGCTGCGGGAGGTGCTGCCTCCCGAGCTGCACGAACTCTTCCGCGCCACCGCGGGCCGGGCGCTGCCGCACACGAACGTCTACGACGAGCGGCTGACGCTGGTCACGCGCCTGGCGGACGAGGGGACCCACCTCAACGTCAACCGCTTCACCCTCCGGCAGATCCTGCTGCACGGCCAGGAAGTCGCGTACGGCAAGCAGTTCACGCACTACGAGACCGACGACGGCGGCGTGACCGCGCACTTCGCCGACGGGACCGCCGTCCGCGGCAGCCTGCTGGTCGGCGCGGACGGCATCAACTCCCCGGTACGGCGGCAGTACCTGCCACACGCCCGGGTCGTCGACGCCGGGCTCGTGCACCTCTACGGCCGGATTCCGCTGACTCCGGCCACGCGGGCGCTGTTCGAGCCCGAGATGTTCGCCGTGTTCAACATGATGCTCGGGCCGGACCGGACGATGGCCGGGTTCGCGCCGGTCGACTACCCGGAGCCGGTCGCCGACGCGTGTGCGCGGCTGGTGCCGGACCTGCGGCTGCGCGACGCCGACCCGTACCTGACGTGCTCGGTGGGTGCGCGCTGGGACGTCGTCGGCCACGACGAGGCGGAACTCGCCGCGATGACGCCCGCCGATCTCCAGAAGGTGGCGCTGGGGCTCGTCGACGGCTGGCACCCGCTCGCCCGCGCGATGGTCGAGCACTGGGACGTCCCGGCGACTTTCCCACAGCCGATCCGGACGAGCGTCCCGATCGAACCGTGGGCGCCCTCGCGCGTGACGCTCGTCGGCGACGCGATCCACGCCATGAGCCCGGCCGCCGGCGCGGGCGCCAACACCGCGTTGCGCGACGGTGCGGCACTGGCGTCCGCGCTGGCCGGGGCTCCGCTCCTCGAAGCCGTGGCGGCTTACGAAGCCGCGATGGTGGACTACGGCTTCGCGGCGGTACGCGAGTCCGCCGAAAACGGGCGGCGGTACCTCGGGCAGAACCCGCTCACAGCGGAAGCGTGAACGGCGTGCAAGTGGGCGTGTAGCTCGCGTCGAGCGCGTGCAGGATCAGGCCGGTGACGTTCGGGTCGACCGCCTGGCTCAGGTGACCCGAAGCGTCGGCCGCGCAGAAGTCCTGCAGCACGACGTCCGTCGCGCCCGGCTCGTCGAGGATGCCGCTCGTGTACGGCGTCACGACCTCGTCGTACTTGCTGACGATGCTCGTGTACGCCGGCCCGGCGACGTGCACGCCGCCGCGGGCGAGGTCGTCCAGGAAGGCCGACGGCGCCAGGTACTCCTGGCACGCGCCGCAGGCCGTCTTCAGGATCGCGCTCAAGCCCGGGACCGTGGTCAGCAGGGCCTTGGCGAGCGCGTCGAGGCCGCCGAGCGTGGTGCCGCGGTAGTTCGCGCCGAAGCCGACGAAGTTCGCGACCTTCGCCGCGCCGCCGCCGTACTTCAGGTAGTACGCGGGCATCGTGCTGCCCTCGGAGTGGCCGACGATGTCGACCTTCGCCGCGCCGGTCGCGGACCGGACCCGGTCGACGAACCCGCCGAGCTGCGTGGCGCTCGTGCGCATGGAGGCGAGCCCGCCGACGCCGGGGCCGAGGACGCCGGTGCCGTACGTCAGGGAGAACGCGCAGTAGCCCTGCGCGGCGATCTTCGGCGCGTGGAAGAACCAGTTGACGGTGTCGTTCGCGCCGAGGCCGTGCACCAGGACCACGGGCTGGGGGTGCGCGGCCGACGGACGGCAGCCCCAGTCGTTCCAGCCGCTGCCCGGCGCCGCTTCGGCGACCGCCGGAGCGGCGGCGCCGAGGGTGAGCGCCGCGATGACCGCCGTGAGGATCCGCTTGGCACCGCCGTTGGTGACCCGCATTCCACTGCCTCCAGCTACCCGTCAGTAAGTGATGCAGCTCATGATCGGTCACAGCGCGGGGGAGGCCACCTGGGACAACGCTCAGACTTGACCGCCGTTTGTTGTGACAAGTGACAACCAAGGCCCGGGCGCGCACGGCTCGTAGCGGTCTTGACCGCGCTTTCCGTGAGTCCCCGGCCGGCGCTGGCGGAGCCGGTGCACTGGGACCAGCCGGGTCACCAGCCCGTCGTCTTCCGGCCCGCCGACCTCGGCGGCGAGCGGCACCCGGTCATCGTGTGGGGCAACGGAACGGGCGCGCCCCCGGCGATCTACGCGCCGCTGCTGCGCCACCTCGCGGCCGCGGACACGCCGAACTCGGGGACCGGCGCGGAAATGCCGGCCGGCGCCCGGACGCTCGTGGCGGAGAACGCCCGGCCCGGCAGCCAGTACTTCGGCCGGATCGACACCGCGCACCTCGGCGCGACCGGGCACTCCCAGGGCGGCGGCGGGGCGATCGCGGCCGGCGCCGACCCGCTCGCCACGACGACCGTTCCGATCGAGCCGGGTCCGCAAGGTTCGGTGGCGGCGTTGCACGGCCCGGTGTTCTTCCTCGGCGGCCAGTTCGACGTGATCGTCGTGCCGGGACTGCTGGTCATCCCGCGCCAAGGGTGTCTTCTTCGGGCCCGGCTGCACGCTGTGCGCCGATCCGGCGTGGTCGAAGGTGCTACGCAACGACCTGGCGCTCCAGGTCTGACGACTTGCTCGCGGCGGCCGCGATCCCGGCCGCCGCGAGCAGGCCGCAGAGCCAGGCGAACCAGTCGCCGAAGCGTGCGTACGGCGTTTTCCCGGTGCCGGCCGGGACGTCCGCGACGACCACCGAGAACGGGCTGCCGCCGGTGTGGGTGTCGGCCAGGACGTGGCCATGGGCGTCGGCGAGCATCGGGGTGCCGCGGGCCGCGCTCCACGCCACCGAAAAGCCGTTCTCGACGCCGCGGATCAGCGCCGTGCGGCTGTGGGCCCAGCCGTCCACGTCCTCGTCGGACGCGGGGATGAAGACCAGGCCGGTGCCGGCCGCGCCGTAGTCCCGGCTCGGGTCGGCGAAGTTGACGTCCATGCACACCATGAGGCCGATCCGGGTGATCTCGGTGCCGGAGCGGATGTTCGGCGAATCCCCGTTGTGCCACTTGCGGTACTCGACCGGCGCGCCGGACGGCGGCACGGCGAGCGCGGCGTTGAAGCGGCCGTCCGGCGTGGTGTCCAGGACGCCGGTGACGACGTCGAGGTCCCTCGCCCGGGCCGCCTCGGTGAGGGCCGTGACGAGGCTCGCGCGGCTGGTCTGGTCCACCGCGAAGGCGGCTTCGGGCAGCACCACGGTCTGGACGCCGTCCGGCAGCTTCGCGATCTGGTCCACATAGGACTGGATGAGCGCCTGGCCGTCACGGCTGGCGACGTCGACCGCCCAGCGGTGCTGCCCCGGTGCGATGAGGGCGACCTTCGTCGACGGCGTGGTCGAGGCCGGGGTGGTCCAGAACGCGAGACCGCCCGCGATCACGGCGAGCGCGACGACGGGGACGACCCGCGACCGGCCACGCAGGCCCGGCGCGAGCGCGGCGGCGACGGCCGCCGGGACGAACAGCACCAGGAACTCCACGCCCCAGCCGCCGGTGACCGCGGCGATCCGCACGATCGACGGCCGGTCGGCCTGCGTCGTCATGAAGGTGCCCATCAGGCCGGTCGGGTTGAGCAGCGAAACGACGTAGAGCGCGACGATCCACAACGCGGGCGCGGCGAGCGCGGCCAGGAAACCGTGGCCGTGCCGGACCAGCCGCCCGAAGAGGCCGGCGGACAGCGCGAACAGCACCGCGCTCCCGCCGAGGATCGCGAGCGCGGCCGGCCGGGGGACCGACTGCGAATGCCAGAAGTAACTCCAGCTGCCTGCGCTGCCTGCCAGGTAGGCCGTGAAAGCGCTTGCGAGGACGATCCCGCCGTGGCCGCGGAGCGCCAGCAGGAAGATCGGCAACGGCGCCAGCCAGGCGAGTTCGGGCAGCGGATCCAAGCCCGTGCCGAAGAAGAACAGCACGGCCGACGCGACGGTCGCCAGTATCGCTTTCATCGGTGCCCCTTTCGCCCGGTTCCAGGGTTTCAAGCGGGCCACGGAAAGACACTGGGCTGGACCACCGGGCTCGAGGTGGGGTTGGCCCCACCCCGGTTCATCGAGAGTTCAGGCAGCTGTCACACGACAGGGATCGGCGGCTGTCCAGTCGATCAGTAGCGTTGCTAACGAACAGCAAAGGAAGAGAGCCGAACATGGACTTCTCGCTGATCGTGCTGGTGGTGATCGTCGCCGCGCTGGCCTTCGACTTCACCAACGGCTTCCACGACACCGCCAACGCCATGGCCACCTCCATCGCCACCGGGGCGCTCAAGCCGAAGGTCGCCGTCGCGGTGTCCGCGGTGCTGAACCTCGTCGGCGCGTTCCTCTCGGTCGAGGTCGCGAAGACGATCTCCGGCGGCATCGTCGACGACACCAAGGTGACGCCGGTGATCATCTTCGCCGGGCTCGTCGGCGCCATCGTGTGGAACCTGCTGACCTGGCTGATCGGGCTGCCGTCGAGTTCGTCGCACGCCCTGTTCGGCGGGCTCATCGGCGCCACCTGGATCGCCTCGGGGTCCGACGCCGTCCACTTCGGGAAGGTCGTCGAGAAGGTCCTCATCCCCGCGCTCGCTTCGCCGATCGTCGCCGGGATCGTCGCGACGCTCGGCACCTTCCTCGTCTACCGGATCACCGCGCGGGCGAAGCAGGACACGGTCGGCCGGACGTTCAAGGCGGGCCAGATCGCGTCGGCTTCGCTGGTGTCGCTCGCGCACGGCACGAACGACGCGCAGAAGACCATGGGCGTCATCACGCTGACGCTGATCGCGTCGGGTTCGCTCGCGCCGAACTCGGGACCGCCGCTGTGGGTGGTCCTGACCGCCGGCGCCGCGATCGCCCTCGGCACCTACCTCGGCGGCTGGCGGATCATCCAGACGATGGGCAAGAAGCTCACGGAAATCCAGACGCCGCAAGGCTTCGCGGCCGAGACGAGCGCCGCCGCGGTCATCCTCACCTCGGCGCACCTCGGGTTCGCGCTGTCCACGACGCACGTCTGCTCGGGCGGCATCATCGGCTCCGGGCTCGGCCGCAAGCTCGCCGAGGTGCGCTGGGGCGTCGCGGGCAAGATGGTGCTCGCCTGGGCGCTGACGCTGCCCGCCGCCGCGGTCGTCGGCGCGATCGCCGCCGAGGTCTCGACGCTCGGCACCTGGGGCACGGTCCTGATCGGCCTCGCCGGGGTCGTCGTCGCGGTGGGCATCTACCTCGCGTCGAAGCGGAACCCCGTCAGCGCGAACTCCATCAACGAACCCGAGCCCGGCGTCCAGCCGGTCAACGCCTGAGGAGCGCCGCCGTGCACATCGATTGGGGTTCCCTCGGTCTCGTCTTCGTCGTCGCGCTCGCCTCGGTCGTCGTGCTGACGAGCCTGTTCTCCTTCGGGGTGGTCGGGCTCTCCCAGCGCGACTCGGCCCGCGAAGCCGGTGGCTCGGGCAGCGGTCAGCTCGCGGGCGCCGTCGTCTGCTTCGCGCTCTGCGCGGCGATCGTGGGCTACGGGATCTACTTGATCGTCGCCTGAGCGCGTTCCCGGAAGCCGTCCGGGAGCCCGCCGAGCATCGGGACCAGTGTGCTCCGGCGCTCGGCACTCAGGTGGGTCAGCAGGTCGAGCGCGGGGTCCCAGAGGTCCTCGTCGGCGCCCGCCGCGGTGAGCAGCCTGCCGAGCCGGTGCGCGGGCAGCAGGCCGACGACGTGGTCGATGCGGCTCTTGTCGTCGAGCACGAACGCGATCCGCAGCAGGCCGGGGTCGTCGATCCGCTCCAGCGCCCGCCGCACGGTCGGGTCGGGCAGGTGCCCGACGAACCGGCCGAGGGTGATCCAGTCCTCGCGGTCCGCCAGCTCGGCGGCGACGGCGAGGACGGTGTCCAGCGGGATGCGCGAGATGATCGCGCTCGCCCGCCGCGGGTCGAGCTCCGCCGCGACTTCGGCGAGGAAGCGCGGGTGCAGCCGCTTGGCGACGTCGACGCCGCGGGAGACGTCGACCAGCCCGGCGATCCGGGCGCACAGCAGCGGGCCGAACACCTTCTCGGCGATCTTGGCGAGCACGGCGCCGGGCAGCAGCCGCGCGGCCAGCGCCATCCGCTGCAGCACGGCGATGTTCGCGTCGAACAGCGTGTCGGTGACCTGCTCGCGGAACGCCTTGAGGTCGTCGGCGTCGACGCGGGCGAGGTACTCCAGCCGCTCGTGCTCGACGTCGAGGACGCGGGCGAGCTTCAGGATCTCCGCGCGCGAGGCGTAGTCCGCGGTCACAGGCCGACCGCCTTCCGGACCGCGCCGCGCAACAGTGCCGGCACGTACCGGAGGCCTTCTTCGCCGGCCTCGGCGAGCGCTTTCGCCTGGCGCCGGCGCGCGTCGCGCAAGGCGTCGGCGAGGTCCTGCCGCTCGTGCTCTTCGAGGGCCTCGATGCCTTCGGGGAGGTCGCCGCCCAGCTGATCGGCGAGTGTGCGCTCGGCCATGGTGGATCATCATGCATCATGCGGGCATGACCTTCGAGACGTCCACGGTCCGTGTCGGCGAACTCTCCGCGTACCTGGCCCGGCCGGACGGCGGGTCGGCCACCGGGATGCTGCTGCTGCCGATGATCACCGGGATCGGCGCGCAGGTCCGGGCCTGGGCCGACGAGCTGGCCGGCCGCGGCATCACGGCGTTGACCTGGGACGTCTTCCACGGCGCGAGCACCGACAACACCTCCCGCGAGGACCTCGGCGCGAAGCTCGGCGAGCTGCGCGACGAAGCCGCGCTGGCGGAGCAGACCGCGCTGCTCGACCACCTGCTGGGCGACCTCGGCTGCACGTCGGCGGGGGTGATGGGGTGGTGTCTCGGCGGCCGGTTCGCGCTCCTGCTCGCGGCCCGCGACCAGCGGCTTTCCGGCGTTGTCGCCTACCACCCGACGGTCCGCGACCCGGCGCCGCCGAACCACGAGCTGGACGCGGTCGCTTTGTCGACACAGATCACCGCGCCGGTGCTCGTTTCCTACCCGGAGGCCGACGCCGTCGTCTCGCACGAGACGTTCGCGCGGCTGCAGACGGCGTTGCAGTCACGGCCGCGCGGCGCCACGTTCAGCCAGCACTTCCCGGGCGCCGAACACGGCTTCAGCGACTCCGCGCGGCACGGGACGGCGGTCAACGCCGACGCGTTCGCGCTGTCCTGGCCGCAGACGCTGGCGTTCCTGGACACGCTGAAAGGTTGACTTTCGGCAGTGGTCGCCCGCGGTCACGCCTTGTAGCTTCGGACCTGTGCGAGAAGTGACGAAGCGCAGGTGGCGCGTGGTGCTCGACGTCGCACTCGGCCTGTTCCTCGCCTTCGTCGTCGCCGCCGGCACGATCGAAAGCCGGTCGTACTGGGAGCTGGCGGGCGGGCTCGCCGTCGTGGCGGGGTCGGTGGCGACGTCGCGGCGGTACCCCGGCGTCTCGCTCGGCATCGCGCTGGCCGGGACGCTCGCCGTGCCGTTCCCGTACGGCGACCGCGTGGCCGTCTGGGTCGTGTTCGTGCTGGTGGCGATGAGCTACCTGGCCGGGCTGCGGATGGAACGGGCGCGGCCGGGCGTGCTGACCGGCGTGGCCGTGGTGCTGCTCGGCCTGCCGCTGTCCCTGTTCGTCGGGCCCGACGGCATCGGCGACTGGGCCGCGATGGTCGCGATCCTGGTGTTCGCCGGGCTGTCGCCGTGGCTGCTGGGCCGGTACGTCCGGGTGCGCGGCGAGCTCGCGCGCACCGGCTGGCGGCGGGCCGAGGAGATGGAGAGCAGGCAGCGGCTCGTCGCCGACCAGGCGCGGCTGCGCGAGCGCGCCCGGATCGCCAGCGACATGCACGACTCGCTCGGGCACGAGCTGAGCCTGATCGCCGTCCGCGCCGCCGCGCTCGAGGTCGCGCCGGGGCTCGACGGCACCCAGCGCGACGCGGCCACGCAGCTGCGGACCAGTGCCGCGGCGGCGACCGAGCGGCTGCGCGAGATCATCGGCG
>NZ_JAAGNB010000094.1:0-15807 GCF_010550475.1 Amycolatopsis sp. SID8362 | reverse complement strand
CGTCGCCGGACGGCCACTCGGGCGCGCCACCGCCGCCGCGCGGGTTGCCGCGGGGCGGGGTGTTGCGCTGGGGGCGGCGGGGGGCTTCTTCGCCGGGCCACGCCGGTCCGGGGTCTTCCCCCGGCCACGGGCCTGACTGGGCACGGCGAGGTGCATCTGGCTCCTGGCCGGGCCAGGAGCGGTTGCGGTCGTCGTTCACGAATGGGCCTCCCAGACCGGCGCCCGGTAGTGCGCCGTTCTGCGCTCTTCAGCGGTTGTGTTCCAGCTCACCGGCCTGCGGTCCTTCGTGGGCCGGCCGGCTCCCCTGTGCCGAGGACGTACGACCGGACCAGGTGGTTCCAGTGGCACGCGCGGCACACTTCGACGTCGTACACGGTGAACTCGGCGAACATGCCGGCCATCCTGGCCAGCTCTTCGGGCGTCCTCGCCGAACCCGCGACGTGCTTGAGTTCGTCACCGTAGACCCAGGACACCAGGGTCAGCGGTTCCTGGCGGCAGATCGGGCAGGGCTGGTCACCGGCCCGGCCGTGGAACTTCGCCGCCCGCAGCAGGTACGGGCTCGCGTCGCAGGCTTCATAACTGCCGACGCGCCCGGAGCGGACTTCGGCCAGCAGCGCACGGCGCTGCAGCGCGTAGTCCACGACCTGCCGCTGGTTAATCACCAGGACAGAGTACGGGCTCTTCCTGTGCCGTCCACGCCCCCTAGCGCGACCACGTGCCCGACCGGGTCGGACACGCCGGACGTTCGATAACTCTCCGGTGAATTTCGCCCGCACCGAGTACCCGGTGGAGGTTAGCTTCGCCACTTCGATGTATCGGCGCGATATAGTGGCTGAGTAGGTTGGATCGAGGCGACCCGTTCGGAGCAACGCGCGTCGTCACGGTTTGTTCCCGGAAGGGGGTGCGGTGTGCTGGAGTTCGCGATCCTGGGTCTTCTGCACGAAGCCCCCATGCACGGGTACGTGCTGCGCAAGCGGCTGCACGAGACGCTCGGCACGCTCCGGACGTTCTCGTACGGCTCGCTGTACCCGACCCTGCGGAAGCTGCTGCGGGCCGGGTACCTGGTCGAGGAGCTGGACGAGGCCGACGACCGGGCGTGGTCGCGGCGCGGACGGCGGGTCTACAAGCTCACCGCGGAGGGCAAGGAGCGCTTCGGTGAGCTGCTCGGCGACGCCGGGCCGCAGACCTGGGACGACGAAGGCTTCGGTGTTCACCTGGCCTTCTTCTCGCGTACCCCGGCCGACGTGCGGATGCGGATCCTCGAGGGCCGCCGCCGCCGGGTCGAGGAGCGCCGCGAGGGTTTGCGGGCGGCGCTGTCGCGGGCCGAGGAGAAGATCGATCGCTACACCCGCGAGCTGCACCGGCTCGGGCTGGAGACCAGCGAGCGGGAGGTGCGCTGGCTCAACGAGCTGATCGCGCACGAACAAGCCGAACGGCAGGGTCCGGAGACCTGAGCCGCTCGGCGCGGGCCGCAGCGTCGCGGCACCAGACCTACTGAACAGACACGGATTGAAGGAGAAACCCCCATGGGCGAGAACCGCCGCGTACGGGTGGCCATCGTGGGCGTCGGCAACTGCGCGGCGTCGCTGGTCCAGGGTGTCCAGTACTACCGCGACGCGGACCCGGCCACCCGCGTCCCCGGTCTGATGCACGTCGACTTCGGCGGCTACCACGTCCGCGACATCGACTTCGTCGCCGCGTTCGACGTGGACGCCAAGAAGGTCAGCCGCGACCTGTCCGAGGCGATCTTCGCCTCCGAGAACAACACGATCAAGATCGCCGACGTGCCGCCGCTCGGCGTCACCGTCCAGCGCGGCCACACCCACGACGGGCTCGGCCGCTTCTACCGCGAGACGATCGAGGAGTCCGACGAGGCCCCGGTCGACGTCGTCGCCGCGCTGCGCGAGGCCGAGGTCGACGTGCTCGTCTCCTACCTGCCGGTGGGCTCCGAGGTGGCGGACAAGTTCTACGCCCAGGCCGCGATCGACGCCGGCGTGGCGTTCGTCAACGCGCTGCCCGTGTTCATCGCCTCCGACCCCGAGTGGGCGAAGAAGTTCGAAGACGCCGGCGTCCCGATCGTCGGCGACGACATCAAGTCCCAGGTCGGCGCCACCATCACGCACCGCGTGCTGGCGAAGCTGTTCGAGGACCGCGGCGTCCAGCTCGACCGGACGATGCAGCTCAACGTGGGCGGGAACATGGACTTCCTGAACATGAAGGAGCTCGAGCGGCTCGAGTCGAAGAAGATCTCCAAGACGCAGTCCGTCACCTCGCAGGTCGACCGCGACCTCGGCAAGGGCAACGTGCACATCGGCCCGTCGGACTACGTGCAGTGGCTCGACGACCGCAAGTGGGCCTACGTCCGGCTCGAGGGCCGCGCCTTCGGCGACGTGCCGCTGAACCTGGAGTACAAGCTCGAGGTGTGGGACTCGCCGAACTCGGCGGGCATCATCATCGACGCGGTGCGCGCGGCGAAGATCGCCAAGGACCGCGGCATCGGCGGCCCGATCCTGTCGGCCTCCTCCTACTTCATGAAGTCGCCGCCGGAGCAGTACGACGACGCGACCGCGCGCGACGCCGTGGAGAAGTTCATCCGCGGCGAGGTCGAGCGGTAAGCAGTACCCCCGAAGAAGGCCGTCACCGCTGGTGGCGGCCTTCTTCGCGTGATGCACTAAACCGGTGGGGCGGGGTGGGCGTTGGCGGGGAGTGAGTGCGAGCGTGGGCGAAAGCGCGCCGGGGGACCTGGGCGCGCCGACCTTCCACGACCTGTTCCGGGAGTACTTCGGCCAGATGACCCGGCTGGCGCACCTGCTCGGCGCGGACGACGCGGAGAACGTCGCCCAGGAGGCCTTCGTCAAGCTCCACCAGCGCTGGGACACCCTGACCGACCACGCCCGGGTGGCCGGCTACCTGCGCACGACCGTGGTGAACATGTCGCGGTCGCGGACGCGGCACCTGCGCGTGGTCCGGCGCACCCCGCAGGACCGGCCGCCGGACGAGCTGTCGGCCGAGGTCAGAGCCGTGGCCAACTGGGAGCAGGAGCAGCTGCGCGCGGTGGTCGAGAAGCTGTCAAGACGACAGCGCGAGGTCCTCGTGCTGAGGTACTGGCTGGACCTGAGCACGGCGGCCATCGCGGAGACGCTCGGCATCTCGCCCGGCACCGTCAAGGCAACCACCCACCACGCGATGGAAAACCTGCGCAAGCACTTGGGGGACGACCTGGGAGGTGAGCGATGACCGACCACGAACGCAAGCTGGCCGACGCACTGCGTGCGGAGGCGGACAAGGTCACGCCCAACCTCGACGCGGCGTGGGCGGAGCAGCTGCGCCGGCAGCGCCGTCCCCGGCGCCGACGGGCCGCGGTGTGGGCCGCCCCGCTCGCCGCGGTGCTGGTGGTGCTGACCAGCGTGGCGATCGCCACCCAGGTGAACACGGTCCCGCCGCCGCCCGCCCCCGCGGCGCGGCCGGGGCAGGACCTGGTGCTCGCCAAGCCGTCGATCTCGCCGCCGGACCTGAACTTCGCCGGTGAGCCGAAGGCGCTCGTCGACTTCGCCGGGCAGACCGAGGCCTGGACCTCGTACGCGGCCGACGCCACCGACCGCGCCGGGCAGCGCGTGCTCTGCGTCGAAGCGCTGCCCATGGGCGCGACCCACGGCGGCCCGGAGTCGAACTTCGGGATCGAGTCGCCGTCCTGCGTCCCCGTGTCGGGTTCCCCGGTGAGCGCCGGGTACGTCGGCAAGAACGGCGGGCCGCTGCCGGAGGGCAAGGCGGTCTTCCTCGCCGACCCGATGACGCGGGTGCTGCGCCTCTACGACGAGGCCGGCAACCTGAGCCTGGCCAAGGCGATCGGCACGCTCGGCCGCGACCTGCTGTTCCTCGCCGACGTGAAGCCCGGCTCGCCGCCCGTGCGGTTCGAGGTCAACCCAACCCGAGCGCAGCCGGCAAGCCGGTGATCTCCGGCACCACCGCCGTCGCCTGGGCGAGCACGCCGGGATCCGGCGGGAAGTGCGGGTTCGGCACCGCGTACACCGCCATCTTCGCCGCCAGCGCGGACCGCAGCCCGTTCGTCGTGTCCTCCACGGCGGCGCAGTCCTCCGGCGCCACCCCGAGCAGCTCGGCCGCCCGCAGGTAGACGTCCGGTGCCGGTTTCCCGGCGCCGACCTGCTCGGACGACACCGCCGCCCCGACCGGCAGGCCGGTCACGTCGAGGAAGCCCTTGATCAGGAGCACCGGCGACGAGCTCGCGATCGCCACCGGCCACTTCGCCGACACCTGCCGCACGACGTCCACCGCGCCGGGGATCAGCGGCGGCTCCGCGGCGTACCGGGCGGCCATCCGCTTGACGACGATCGTCGCGATCTCGGCCGGGGTCGTTCGCGCGCCGAGCTCCTCCACCAGGTAGCGGGCCCATTCCGGGGTGCTCATCCCCTGCTGCGCGCGGGTCGCCTCCTCGCGCCAGGTGCCGCCGTGCTCGGCGACGACCGCGCGGCGCACCTCGTCCCAGATCCGCTCGGAGTCCACCAGTACGCCGTCGAGGTCGAAGATCACCGCGTCCATGCCCCCGAGCGTAGCTTGTGAGAGGAGTTACTTAGCCACCCTTACTAATTTTTGTTAGCCTGGCTAAGTGACTTCCCCGATCGCCGACCTCGCCCACCGGCTGCGGCCGCTGGTCTTCCGGCTGTACCACCAGGTGCGCCGCCAGACCCCGCAGCTGTCGCTGACCCTCACCCAGGGCTCGGTGCTGAGCGAGCTGGTCAACGGCGGCCCGCGGCGGATGAGCGCGCTGGCCGAGTTCGAGCAGGTCAAGCTGCCGTCGATGACCGACGTCGTCGGCCGGCTCGAACGGCTCGGTCTCGCCACCCGCATGCCGGACCCCGCCGACGGCCGCGCGGTGCTCGTGGACGTCACCGACGAGGGCCGCCGCTTCTACGCCGAGACGGTGGCCGCCCGGGAGGAGTTCCTCCGCGAGCGGCTCATCGCCATGGACGACACCGACCGCGCCGCGATCGAAGCCGCCCTCCCGGCCCTCGCCAAGTTGCTCGTTGATGCCAAGAAGGAGGAACTGATCAGCGATGAGCGCTGAACACCACTCGAGCCTGCTGGACGCCGTCAAGGGCCAGCCCAAGCAGGTGTGGATCACCGCGTTCGCCGCGGTCATCGCCTTCATGGGGATCGGGCTGGTCGACCCGATCCTGCTGTCCATCGCCAAGGGCCTGGACGCGACGCCGTCCCAGGTCACCCTGCTCTTCTCGTCCTACCTCGGCGTCCAGGTGATCGCGATGCTGGTCACCGGCGCGGCGAGCGCCAAGTTCGGCGCCAAGCGCACGGTGCTGGTCGGGCTGACGCTGATCGTCGCGGCCACCGCCCTGTGCGCGGCCGCCGGGTCGATCGAGCAGCTCGTCGGGCTGCGCGCGGTGTGGGGCCTCGGCAACGCGTTCTTCATCGCGACGGCGCTTTCGGTGATCGTCGGGGCCGCGACCGGTGGCCAGTCCGGCGCGATCCTGCTCTACGAAGCCGCGCTCGGCGTCGGCCTGTCGGTCGGCCCGCTGCTGGGCGCGCTGCTCGGCAGCATCTCGTGGCGCGGCCCGTTCCTCGGCACCGCGATCCTGATGGCCGGCGCGCTCGTGCTGTGCGCGGTGTTCCTCAAGAGCGACAAGCACGAGAAGCGTGAGCCGATCAAGCTGCTCGACCCGCTCCGCGCCCTGAAGCACACCGGCCTGCTGCGCACCTCTGTCGCCTCGGCGCTGTACACCGCCGCGTTCTTCGCGGTGCTGGCCTGGTCGCCGTTCGTCCTCGGCTGGAGCGCCATCGCCGTCGGGCTGATCTTCTGCGGCTGGGGCCTGTGCGTCGCGGTCGCCGGCGTCGCCCTGGCGCCGCGGCTGGCCGCCAAGCTCGGCGAGCGGCACGCGGCCGCGGCCGCCGTCTTCGGCTACGCCGTGCTGATGCTGGTGCTCGCGGTGCCGAGCAAGCCGGTCCTGGTCGCCGGGATCATCGTCTCCGGGCTGGTGTCCGGCCTGCTGAACACGCTGTTCACCGGCACCGCGATGTCGATCAGCGACGCGCCGCGCCCGGTCGCCAGCGCGGGCTACAACTTCTGCCGGTGGCTCGGTGGCGCCGTGGCCGCGACGCTCGTCGGGCACGTCGCCGAGTGGTTCGGTTCGCCGCAGGCGCCGTTCGTCGTCTCGGCCGTCCTCTGTGTCGTCGCGGGTGCGCTGCTCTCGCTGCGGGAGAAGAAGGCGGACCCGCACACCGTGCCGCCGGAAGCGGTGCTCGTCGGCGAAGAGTTCTGAACGCCGCCAGTACACCCGACGTTCACCTGAATGTCCGGAAAGGCTGGTTTTGGGAGCTTACGGTCGGGTCGTTCCCGAACTCCCCACCATGGAGGCCTCGTGCCCGACCGTCTGCTCCCGCTGTTCCCCGCCCACCCGGGCGGCCGCTCCCCGGTGACCTGCGAGTACCGCTGCGGCAACGCGTGCGCCCACCCCGAGGCCAACGAGTCCGGCAACGCGTACTTCGGCGACGTCGTCAAGGACATCTCCCGCCGCCGGGTCTTCAAGGCCGGAGCCGTGATGGCCGCCGCCGCGGGCGGGTTCGCCGCGCTGTCCGGCACCGCCGCGGCCTCGCCGCTCCAGAAGCCCCAGCCGTCGCGTCCGGTGCCGGGCACCGACTTCGACCCGGTCCCGCCGAACAAGCTCGACCAGGTCAGCATCCCGGCGGCCTACGACCAGCGCGTCGTCGTCCGGTGGGGCGACCCGGTCGTCGCGGGTGCGCCGAAGTTCGACTTCACCAAGCAGACCGCGGCCGCGCAGGCGAAGCAGTTCGGCTACAACAACGACTTCGTCGGCCTGATCCCGCAGGACGCGCTGGGCCTGACGAACCTGCTCGTGGTCAACCACGAGTACACGACCGAGGTCCACATGTTCCCGGCCGACCAGTACGACCCGGCGAACCCGACCGAGGAGCAGGTCAAGATCGCCTGGGCGGCGCACGGGCTGTCGGTGCTGCTGACCCGCCGCGACCCGGTCCGCGGCGGCCTCGAGGTGGTCCCCAGCCGGTACGGCCGCCGGATCACGCTCGACACGGTCTTCGAGGTGCGCGGCCCGGCCGCCGGCTCGAAGTTCCTCAAGACGTCGGCCGACCCGAGCGGGCGCAAGGTCCGCGGGACGCAGAACAACTGCTCCGGCGGCGTGACGCCGTGGGGCACGGTGCTCTCCGGTGAGGAGAACTTCGACCAGTACTTCGCGAACTCCGACAAGGTCACCGACCCGGTCGAGGCGGCGCGGCTCAAGCGCTACTCCGTCGGCAGCGGCACGAGCACCCGCAAGTGGGAGCGGTTCGACAAGCGCTGGGACGTCTCGCAGGAGCCCAACGAGCCGAACCGCTTCGGCTGGGTGATCGAAATCGACCCCAACGACCCGGACTCGACGCCGGTCAAGCACACCGCGCTCGGCCGGTTCAAGCACGAAGCCGCGAACATCAAGATCGCCGCGGACGGCCGCGTCGCCGTCTACTCCGGGGACGACAGCCGCTTCGAGTACATCTACAAGTTCGTCTCGAAGGGCAAGTACAAGCCGGGCAAGAGCGCGCACGCGCGGCGGCACAACTCCGCGCTGCTCGACGAGGGCACGCTGTACGTCGGCCGGTTCACCGGTGACAGCCCGGCCGCGGAGATCGACGGCACCGGCAAGCTGCCCGCCGACGGCGAGTTCGACGGCCGCGGCGAGTGGATCCCGCTGGCGAGCGGCGACAAGTCCTTTGTGGACGGCTTCACCGCCGAGGAGGTCTACGTCTTCACCCGCCAGGCCGCGGACAAGGTGGCCGCGACGAAGATGGACCGGCCGGAGGACATCGAGCCGAACCCGGTCAACGGCCGGATCTACGCGGCCCTGACCAACAACTCCGACCGCGGCGCGACCGGCAAGGCCGGCGCCGACGAGCCGAACCCGCGGGTGGGCAACAAGAACGGCCACATCCTGGAGTGGGACGAGGACGGCGGCGACGCGGCGGCCACCCGGTTCTCCTGGCGGCTGCTGCTGGTCTGTGGCGACCCGAAGGCGGCGGACACCTACTTCGGCGGCTTCCCGAAGGACCAGGTCAGCCCGATCTCCTGCCCGGACAACGTCGCCTTCGACCGCCACGGCAACCTGTGGATCGCCACCGACGGCAACGCACTCGGCGCGAACGACGGCCTCTTCTCGGTGCCGGTCACCGGCCCGGAGCGCGGGCACGTCAAGCAGTTCCTCTCGGTGCCGGTCGGCGCCGAGACGTGCGGCCCGGTCGTCACCGACCACCTCGTGCTCGTCGCGGTCCAGCACCCGGGTGAGAACGCGGCGAGCTCGGCGAACCCGACGTCGCACTGGCCCGACGGCGGCACCGCGCAGCCGCGGCCGTCGATCGTCTCGGTGTGGAAGAAGGGCCGCTTCGGGCTGCCCGGCCGCATCGGCGAGCGCTGACGCACGGGCCCGCACCGGCCGAGAGTTCACTCTTAAGTGGACGGTTCTCGCCCGGTGCGGGCCTCTGCCACGCGCCATAGTCGAGGCATGGTCCGTTCGGCACGCGTGGTGGCAGTGGCGGTGGTGGCGCTCTCGGGGACGGTCGTACCCACGGCCGCCGCGGAGCCGCCGCCGTCCTGCGGCGGGGTCGCGGCGAACCCGAGCGTCGAGGAGACGGCGCGCAACGGCGCTCCCGACGGGTACGTGTTCACCCCGGCCGCGCCCGTGCCGCCCGGGACGCCGGCCGCGAAGGCGCCGAAGCTGCTGACCGACCAGGCGTACGCCGTCGACGGGCAGCGGTCCGCGGTCATCCAGACGCCGGACGGCAAGGCCAGCACCGCCGTCCAGGCCGAGAAGTTCGTCCCCGGCGGCGTCTACACGCTGAGCGTCTGGACCGCTTCGCACGCGCCGGGCAACGCCGCCGCCACCGGCCTGCGGTTCTTCGACGCGTCCGGCGCCCAGGTGCAGGAGAGCAAGCTCGCGGTCGACCACAACGCGAGCGACGGCCACCTGGCCCGGCAGCAGTTCCCGGCGGTGACGGCCCCGGCGAAGGCCACCGCGGTGAAGTTCTTCGCGGGCACCAGCCTCGAACGGCTGCGCTGGGACTGCGTCGACCTCGACCTGGCCGCGTACTCGGTGAAGAAGGAAGTGCAGAACCCGGCGACCGGCGCGTGGGGCTCGTTCGCGACGGTCACCGCCGGCGACACCGCGCACTACCGGATCACCGTGACGAACGACGGCACCGAGGAGCTGACCGGGATCTCGGTGCAGGACCCGTGGTGCCCGGCGCCATTCGAGCCGTTCGCGCTGGCCGCGGGCGCGAACAAGCAGCTGACCTGCGACCACCCGGACCTCACGGTGGCC
This sequence comes from Amycolatopsis sp. SID8362, assembly GCF_010550475.1. Lineage (NCBI taxonomy): Bacteria > Bacillati > Actinomycetota > Actinomycetes > Pseudonocardiales > Pseudonocardiaceae > Amycolatopsis > Amycolatopsis sp. SID8362. The sequence continues at coordinate 6,451 of NZ_JAAGNB010000094.1, read as the reverse complement.
GACAACGGGCACGTCAACACGGCGAAGGTCACCGGCGTCAAGTTCGCGGGCGGCACCCTCGGCGACAAGACGGCGTCGGCCACGATCACCGTCCTGCCGCCGCCCGCGATCGCGAAGATCGGCGACTTCGTGTGGAAGGACCGCAACCGCGACGGGATCCAGGACCCGGACGAGCCCGGCGTCGCGGGCGTGAAGGTGACGCTGAAGGACGGCGCGGGCGGCACGGTCGGCACCGCGACCACCGACGCCGGCGGGAAGTACGGCTTCGAGAAGCTGAAGGACGGCACCTACCAGGTCTGCTTCACCGTCCCGGCGGACTTCACGGTGACCCGCAAGGACGCGGCCGCCGACGACCGCGACTCCGACGCCGACCCGGACGGCTGCACCGCCCCGCGCACCCTCGGCGGCCCGGCGCGCGAGGACTTCACGGTCGACCTCGGGCTCGCCCCGCCGACGAACCGGATCGGCGACTTCGCCTGGGCCGACACCAATGGCAACGGCCTCCAGGACCCGGGTGAGCCCGGCCTGGCCGGCGTCAAGGCCGTGCTGAGCAACGGCGTCAGCGTCGTCACCGGCCCGGACGGCGCGTACGCCTTCACCGGCCTCGAAGACGGCAGCTACCAGGTCTGCTTCGCGGCGGAGGGCCGCCACCCGACGAAGAAGGACGCCGGCGACGACACCCGCGACTCCGACGCGGACCCGGCGTCGGGCTGCGCGGACCCACGGACGCTCGGCCCCGGCGCGCGTGACGACCGCACGGTCGACGTCGGCTTCGCGTAGTTACGGTGGGGGCATGACGGACTTGCCCTTGGCCCTCGTGACCGGCGCTTCCCGCGGGATCGGTGCGGCGGTCGCGCACCAGCTCGCGCCGACCCACCGCCTGCTGCTCGGCGGCCGTGACGCCGAAGCGCTGTCCGCGCTGGCGAAGGAGCTTCCGGGCGCGAAGCCGTGGCCGGTCGACCTCACCGACCCGGCGTCCCTCGAACGCGCGGTCGCGGGCATCGACGCACTCGACGTCCTGGTCCACTCGGCGGGCGTCGCCCGGCTCGGCCGCGTCGAGGAGGCGTCCGCCGCGGTGTGGCGGGAGAACTTCGAGGTCAACACCCTGGCGGTGGTCGAGCTGACCCGTCTCTTGCTCCCGGCGCTCCGCACCGCCCGCGGCCACGTCGTGGTGATCAACTCCGGCGCCGGCCGCAACGCGCGTCCGGGCTGGTCGCCGTACGCCGCGAGCAAGTTCGCCGTCCGGGCTTTCGCCGACGCCCTGCGCGAGGAGGAACCGGACATCCGCGTGACGTCGATCTACCCCGGCCGCACGGACACGCCGATGCAGCAGGAGATCTTCAAGGGCGAGGGCCGCGACTACGACACCACGCACCTGCTGCGCGCGGACTCGGTGGCGACCGCGGTGGTGACGGCGGTGTCCGCCACCCCGGACGCGCACCTGACCGAGCTGATGATCAAGCCGGGCTAGCGCAGCCGCGCGGCGGTCTCGGCCACCCCGGCCTGGACCTTCGCCCGGTCCACCTTCACCGACTCGCCCTCGGCCACGACCTGCTCGCCCGCGACCCACACGTCCCGGACCCGCCGCGACCCGGCCGCCCAGACGAGGTTCGACAGCAGCTGGACGTCCGGCACGTCCAGGCCGCACGCGAAGGCCGGGTCGTCCAGGTCGACGTGCACCAGGTCGGCCCAGCGGCCCGCCTCGAGCGCCCCGATGTCGGACCGGCCGAGCGCCGCGGCACCGCCGCGGGTGGCCAGCAGGAAGACGTCGGCCGCGGTCAGCACCGTCGAGTCGCCCGTCGCCAGCCGGGCGAACATGGCCGCGAGCTGCAGTTCTTCCCAGAGGTCGATGTCGTCGTTGGACGCCGGGCCGTCGGTGCCGAGGCCGACCGCGACGCCCGCCTCGCGCAGGTCCTTGATCCGCGCGATGCCCGAAGCCAGCTTCGCGTTCGAGCCCGGGCAGTGCGCCATGCCGACGCCGTGCGCCGCGAACAACGCGATGTCGGCGTCCGACAGGTGGATCGCGTGCGCCGCCAGCACCCGGCCGTCGAGCATGCCGAGTTCCTTCAGCAGCGCGGGCACCGAACCGTGCGATTCCCGGACCGCGGTGTCTTCGGCCGCCGCCTCGGCGACGTGGATCTGGATCAGCGCCCCGCGCGACTGGGCCGACTCCGCCGTCGCCCGCAGGGCTTCCGCCGACAGCATGTACGCGGAGTGCGGGCCGTAGCCCAGCTCGACGCGGTCGCCGTGGCCGAAGCGCAGGCCGTCGGCGTCGATCCAGCGCTCGATGGCGGCGAGCTGCGCCCGCCAGTCCAGGCCCGGCAGCTCCATCACCGGCGGCGCCACCAGCACGCGGCCACCGGTCGTGAGCACGGCGTCGACCAGCTGCTCGCCTTCGAAGTACATCTCGGCGCTGGTCGTGACGCCGTGGCGCAGCATCTCGACCGAGCCGAGCAGCATGCCGGTGCGCACGTCTTCGGGGCGCAGCTTCGCCTCGGCCGGCCAGATGATCTCGTTGAGCCACGGCAGCAGCGGCAGGTCGCCGCCCATGCCGCGCAGCAGCGTCATCGGGCTGTGCGCGTGCGTGTTGACCAGGCCGGGCAGCAGGATGCCGGTCAGGGTGGTGACCGGCGCGGCGGACTCGGGGGCGGTGGCCGCCGGTCCGCAGTGGGAGATGCGCCCATCGGCGTCGACATCGACGACCGCGTCACGCAGGAGCGAACAGGACGGGTCGGCCGGGAGAACGACAGGGGCGTGGAAACGGCGTTGCATCTCTGGATACTACGCACCCTGGATTACGAGACGACTCCACTCCGCCACGCCCACGCGGCGATCTCCACGCGGTTGCGCGCGCCGATCTTGCCCTGCACCGACGCCAGGTGCGTCTTCACCGTGGACAGCGACAGGAACAGCTCCGACCCGATCTCGGTGTTCGTCAGCCCCCGCGCGGCCGCCTGCACGACGTCCAGCTCCCGCGCGGTCAGCGGCTCCGACGGCGGGGCGACCTGCGGCTTCGCCGCGCCGCCGCCGTCGAAGTGCTTGAGCAGCCGGATGGTGATCTGCGGCGAGACCAGCGCGTCGCCGCGGTCGGCCGCGCGGACCGCCTCGATCAGCAGCGCCGGGCCCGCGTCCTTCAGCAGGAAGCCGTGTGCGCCGTTGCGCAGCGCCGTGTGGACGTACTCGTCGAGGTCGAACGTGGTGACCACGACGACCTTCAGCGGATCGCTGACGTCCGGCCCGGCCAGCTGGCGGGTGACCTCCAGCCCGTCGAGGCCGGGCATGCGGATGTCGAGCAGACAGACGTCCGGGCGCAGCTCACGGGCCTTCGACACCGCCGAGACGCCGTCCGGGACGTCGGCGACGACCTCGATGTCGTCCTGCGCGTCCAGGATCATGCGGAAGCCCATCCGCACCATTTCCTGGTCGTCGGCGATCAGTACCCGGATCACTCGTCCCCTTCCCCGGCGGCCAGCGGCAGCCACGCTTCGACCCGCCAGCCGCCGTCCGGGTCGCGCCCGGCCGACAGCCGTCCTTTGAGCAGTGCGACGCGTTCGCGCATCCCGACCAGACCGTAGCCGCCCGAGCCGCCGGCCGGCCGGTGCGCCGGCTCGCGTCCGTCGTCCGTCACCCGCAGGTGCAGTTCGGGCCCTTGCACCTCCGCCACGACGAACGCCTCGGTCGCGCCGGACGCGTGCTTGCCGACGTTCGTCAGCGACTCCTGCACCAGCCGCAGCGCCGAGCGGCCGACCTCGTGCGGCAGGTCCGGCGGCAGGTCGAGGTGCAGCGACGTCGGCACGCCGTGGTTGGCGCTGCCGACCAGCTTCCGCAGGTCGGCGCCCAGATCCGTGGTGGCCTGCTCGCTGAACTCGCTCGACCCGGCCGGCGCGTCCCCGCGCATCGAGCGGACCAGCCGCCGCATCGCCGCGAGCGCTTCGACGCCGGCGTTCTCGATCCGGGCCATCGCCTCGACGGCGACCTCCGGCTTCCGCTCGGCCATCATCCGGGCGGCCTGGGCCTGCACGACGATGCCGGTGACGTGGTGGGCGACGACGTCGTGCAGCTCGCGCGCCAGCGCCATCCGCTCGGCCGTCTGCGCGTCGGCCACCGCCGACTTGACGACCGTGGTGCGCTCGGAGTCCCGCGAGCGCAGCATCAGGCCGGTGGCGATCGAGATGCCGAGCAGCAGCGCCGCGGCGAAGGCCAGGATGGACAGCGTCTGCGGGTCGGTCTGCAGGCCGCGGGGCTGGTTCGAGTTCAGGATCGCGGCGAGCGCGACGACCCCCGAGAGGATCGACACCCGCGGCCACGACGCGTTGAGGCCACGGGCTCGGGTCACGTTCACCACCACGCCCATCGCGGCGATGACCTGCACGAACGGCACGCCACCCGGCATCGGGTAGTCGTAGCGCAGGTGCAGGAACGGCGTGATGACCGCCGACAGCAGCAGCATCCCGGCGATGCCGAGGAGCGCGTCCGCCGGCCGGCGCGGCGAGAGCACCGCGATGGCCGCCGCGACGATCGAGCAGAACAGGATCGGGAAGCCGCGGGCGTTGCTCGAATACGTGTAGCCGAACTCGAACAGCAGCGCGAAGCCGAGCAGGCCCATCAACGGCCACTGACCCATCGCCAGCTCGTTCACCCTGCGCAGCCGGCGGGTCCGCGGCCCGGCCTGCGGGCGGCGGTCCCGGGCCGCGATGGCGGGCACGAGCGGCCCGGCGAGCAGCAGCAGGCCGAACAGCAGCGCCTGCGAACCCGTGCCGCTGTCGATCTCGCCGACCCCGGCGTACCGGCCGAAGACGGCGACGAGGCCGCTGACGACCAGGAAGCCGATCACGCAGAACGCCACGCCCGCCCGGGCCCGGCGGGCCACGTAGTAGACCATCAGCACCCCGGCCACGACCTCGGTGATGGTCACCTTCGGCAGCACGCTGGAGTACGGCGGGATGTGGAACGCGTGGATGAAGAGGGTGGAGAACACCAGCACCCCGCCCCCGGCCACGCCGGCGACGGCCGCGCGCTTCTGGGCCCACACCGCGCACGCCGTCATCGCGAAGATGCCGGGCAGCAGCCCGAAGTCGACGAACCTCGGCCCGTGCTCGTCGAGGGCCGCCTGCGTCGTGAAGACGATGTCGAAGATCAGCGCGGCGAAGAGGACGGCCGTGGGCACGCCGATGCGCCGCACCAGTGCGGCGGCGCGGGTGTACAGCGTTTTCGGCGGGGGCGCGGCGGTCACAACGTGACGTTAGAGGATCCGCGGGCGTTCGCACCTTGGCCGACCGGCTCGTGCTCCCTCGGCCGATCGGCCGATACGGGCCGGGCCGTGACTGGCCGTCTGCCCGAAGTGGACAACCCGGGGTTTCGGCGAAGCTCATCGGCACCAAGATCCGAACCGACAGGGAGAACCTCGTGGACCCGAACACTCCACAGTGGACCGGCGGACCGGTGCTGTCCGGCCGTGGGCTGGTGAAGCGCTACGGCGCGCAGTACGCCCTGGCCGGCATCGACATCGACATCCAGCCGCGGGACGCCGTCGCCATCGTCGGCCCGTCCGGCTCGGGCAAGACGTCGCTGCTGCACGTGCTGGCGGGCATCCTCCGGGCCGACGACGGGCAGATCTTCCTGGCCGGGCAGCGGATCGACCACCTCGGCGAGAAGAAGCGCAGCGAGCTGCGCCGCACCGAGTTCGGCTTCGTCTTCCAGTCGGGGATGCTGGTCGCGGAGCTGTCGGCCGAAGAGAACGTCGCGCTGCCGTCGCTGCTGGCCGGGCTCGGCCGCAAGGAGGCCATCGAGGCCGGCCGCCAGTGGCTCTCGCGCCTCGGGCTGGCCGGCAAGGAAAAGCGCCGCCCCGGCGAGCTGTCCGGTGGCGAGGCCCAGCGCGTCGCGATCGCGCGGGCGCTGACCCACCGGCCGAAGGTGATCTTCGCCGACGAGCCGACCGGCGCGCTCGACACGCGCACCGGCCGCGAGACGATGGACGCCCTGCTCGGCGCCGCGCACGAGACGGGCGCCGCGGTGATCGTGGTGACGCACGACCGCGAGCTGGCCGAGTCGATGCCGAAGACCGTCGCCATCCGCGACGGGCTGATCGCCACGAGGCAGGCGGCGTGAACTCGCTGCAGATCGCCCTGCGGGTGCTGAAGGTCGACCGGCGGACCCGGACGTCGGCGATCCTCACCGCGATCGGGGTGGCCGTCGCGACCGGGCTGGTGCTGCTGCTGGCGACGCTGCCGTTCGCCACGCAGAACCGCGAGCAACGCGCACTCTGGCAGGGCGAGCACTTCTACAGCCGCGGGTCCGACGTGCCGGCCAAGCTGCTGTTCAGCTCCTCGAAGGACTACTTCGACGGGCAGCAGATCATCCGCGTCGACGTCGCCTTGGCGCCGGGCGTGACCGCGGCGGGCGTCCAGCTGCCGCCGGGCGTGCCGCAGCTGCCGGGGCCGGGCGAGACCGT
>NZ_JAAGNB010001837.1:0-4040 GCF_010550475.1 Amycolatopsis sp. SID8362 | reverse complement strand
GTCCTCACCGGCCTGCACGCCGCGGAACTCCCGCTCGTCGGCGGGACACTCGGCGGCGCGAGCCCGTCGACCGGGTTCTGGCTCGCCCTCGCCGCCGCGGTCGCACTCCTGATCGCGGCCGGGCTGGCCGCCGCGGGCGGACGCCGTGACGCGTGACCGTCTCCGGGTGCTGCTCATCGAGTTCACCCGCCCCGATCCCGCCGCCGTCGCGCTGGGCCGGCGCCTGCGCGACGAAGGCGTCGAGGTCGTCCACGCCGGACCCCTGGGCACCGAAGAGCAGATCCTGCGCACCGCCGAGCAGGAAGACCCCGACGCGATCGGCGTCCTCGGCGCCCCGCCGTCGGCGGAACTCGAAGCCGCGCTGACCGGTTTCACCGTCTTCACCACGCCGGAAAACGCCCTCCGGTGGGCGGTCTCACACCGCGGGAACACCGTCTGACCGCGCACGGTGACCGACTTCACCAGGTGCGGAGTCCCCGCCGTTCACGCAGGTCGCTAACCTCGACTGGTCCGACAGCGCGGTCCGGTTACGCGGACCACCACAGTGGCGTGTCGTCAGGAGACTGGAGTAGTGGACCTCTACGAGTACCAGGCGAGGGATCTCTTCGCCGCCCACGGAGTACCGGTTCTGCCGGGCTCGGTGGCTAGCACCCCCGAAGAAGCCAAGACCGCCGCGGAGCAGATCGGCAACCAGGTCGTCGTCAAGGCGCAGGTGAAGGTCGGCGGCCGCGGCAAGGCGGGCGGCGTCAAGCTGGCCCAGACGCCCGACGAGGCGAAGGAGAAGGCGGAAGCCATCCTCGGCCTCGACATCAAGGGCCACATCACGCGCCGCGTGCTCGTGGCCGAAGCTTCGGACATCGCGTCCGAGTACTACTTCTCCTTCCTGCTGGACCGCGCGAACCGCACGTTCCTGGCGATGGCGTCCTCCGAGGGCGGCATGGAGATCGAGCAGCTCGCGGTCGAGCGGCCCGACGCGCTCGCGAAGATCCCGGTCGACGCGATCGCCGGCGTCGACAAGGCGAAGGCGCTCGAGATCCTGAAGGCCGGCAACTTCCCGGCCGAGATCATCGACGAAGCCGCCGACGTCGTCGTGAAGCTCTGGGAGACCTTCGTCTCCGAGGACGCCACCCTGGTCGAGGTCAACCCGCTGGTCCGTGACCCGCAGGACAAGATCATCGCCCTCGACGGCAAGGTCACCCTCGACGAGAACGCGGACTTCCGCCAGCCGGGCCACGAGGCCCTGGTGGACAAGGAAGCGGAGAACCCGCTCGAGGCGAAGGCCAAGGCCAAGAACCTCAACTACGTCAAGCTCGACGGCCAGGTCGGCATCATCGGCAACGGCGCGGGGCTCGTCATGTCCACTTTGGACGTCGTGGCGTACGCGGGCGAGAAGCACGGCGGCGTGAAGCCGGCGAACTTCCTCGACATCGGCGGCGGCGCGTCGGCCGAGGTCATGGCGGCCGGGCTGGACGTCATCCTCAACGACACCGACGTGAAGAGCGTCTTCGTCAACGTCTTCGGCGGCATCACCGCGTGCGACGCGGTGGCGAACGGCATCGTCGAGGCGCTGAAGATCCTGGGCGACGAGGCCAGCAAGCCGCTGGTCGTCCGCCTGGACGGCAACAACGTCGTCGAGGGCCGCCAGATCCTGGCCGACGCGAACCACCCGCTGGTCACCGTGGTGGACACAATGGACAACGCGGCCGACAAGGCTGCCGAGCTCGCCGCGGCAGGTGCGTGAGATGTCGATCTTCATCAACGAGAACAGCAAGGTCATCGTCCAGGGGCTCACCGGCTCCGAAGGCACGAAGCACGCGACCAAGATGCTGAAGTCCGGCACGAACATCGTGGGTGGCGTCAACGCCCGCAAGGCCGGCCAGACCGTCACCATCGAGGGCAAGGACCTCAAGGTCTTCGGCACCGTCGAAGAGGCGATCAAGGAGACCGGCGCCGACGTGTCGGTCATCTTCGTGCCGCCGAAGTTCGCCAAGGACGCGGTCCTCGAGGCGATCGACGCCGAGATCCCGCTCGCCGTGGTCATCACCGAGGGCATCCCGGTGCACGACTCCGCCTACTTCTGGGCGCACGCGGTCGCGAAGGGCAACAAGACCCGGATCATCGGCCCGAACTGCCCCGGCGTGATCAGCCCCGGCAAGTCGAACGCCGGCATCATCCCGGCCGACATCTCCGGCCCGGGCCAGATCGGCCTCGTGTCGAAGTCCGGCACGCTGACCTACCAGATGATGTACGAGCTGCGGGACATCGGCTTCTCCACCGCGGTCGGCATCGGCGGTGACCCCATCATCGGCACCACGCACATCGACGCCCTCGAGGCGTTCGAGGCGGACCCCGAGACCAAGGTCATCGTGATGATCGGCGAGATCGGTGGCGACGCCGAAGAGCGCGCCGCGGCCTACATCAAGGACAACGTGACGAAGCCGGTCGTCGGCTACGTCGCGGGCTTCACCGCGCCCGAGGGCAAGACCATGGGCCACGCGGGCGCCATCGTGTCGGGTTCCTCCGGCACGGCCGCCGCGAAGAAGGAGGCCCTCGAGGCCGCCGGCGTCAAGGTCGGCAAGACCCCGAGCGAGACCGCCGTCCTCGCGCGTGAGCTGTACAACAGCCTCGGCTGACGACAGCGTGTAACCGCTGGTAGAGCCGGGCACCCACAAGGTGCCCGGCTCTACTGCGTCCGGGTACGAAACCTCCGGAGGGATTCACGCGTCTGGTGGGCTGAGGGCTTGAGAGTGCGCTAGCGTTCTGCGCACACAAGCCGCCTCGTCTTCCCCCGGGTGCCCGCGTGCCCCGGAGTGCCGGTCGAACCGACAGGAGTGCATCCGATGACCTTCCCCAGCGGCGGGCCTGGCTACCCCCAGCAGGGTGGCGGCCAGCAGCCCCCCGGACCGCCCCCCACCGGTGGCTTCCCCCAGCAGCAGCACTCGGCCCCGGCGCCCTCGGGTTCCGGCCCGGCGGGGCTGCCGCAGAACCTGCCGCTGCTGCTCGCCCTGGTCGTCGCGGTCTTCGGCCTCGTCCAGTACTTCCTGGGCTTCTCCGACAACGCCGACGTCGGCCTGGCCACGAACTTCCTCCTGGTCGCGGGCCTGCTCGCCGGGCTGCACGCCCTGCCGAAGGGGCCGAAGACGCTGCCGTTCGTCGCGCTGTTCAGCGTGCTCGGCGCGCTCGACGCCCTGGACTCGCTGGTCGCGCTGCCCACGACGCCGGGCATCGTCACCGTCATCCTGATCCTGGCGATCCTGCAGATGGCCGTCGCGGTCGGCGCGCTGCTCATCGAGCACGACGTGATCAAGCCGCCGTCGCCGAAGCCCGCCGCGCCGTCCTACGGCGGCCAGCAGCAGTACGGCCAGCCCGGCCAGCAGCAGCAGTACGGCCAGCCGGGTCAGCAGTTCGGCCAGCCGGGCCACGGCCCGGGCCCGGTCGCCCAGACCGGGGAGCCGTCGGCGCCGTTCTCGCAGCCGGGCCAGTACGGCTCGCCGAACCCGCCGTCGACCACGCCGCCGCCGGGGCAGCAGGCCACCACGTACGCCCCGCAGCAGGGCTCGTTCTTCCAGCAGCCGCCGTCGGACAACCCGGGCACCCCGCCCGGTGGCTTCGGCAAGTCGAACTGACGCGGTCTCTCGAAACACCCGCTGTGACGCTGAGTGTCACGGCGGGTGTTTTGCACTTCAGGGGTTACTCGACCGGGTGGGTTAGCTTCCCCACTCCCGACGGCGGCGGCGTGGCTCACCCGGTCGGACCAGCCCGGATGTCAGGGTGCGGATCATGGACCTGCTCACCGACGCCCGCGAGGAGCCGGTGAGCGACCTCGATCCCGACGTCGGACTCTCCCGGGCGGCGCGGGTGCGGGTGTTGCTCGCCGCCGCTCTCGGCCCGCTGGTCACCGGCTACGCCGCCGTCGCGACCGCGCTGACCCTGGTCGCGCTCACCGCCGACCGCACCGTCTTCTCCGGCACCGGCGTGCTGCTGGCCGCCGCGCCCGGCTGGCTCGCCGCGCACCAGGTCCAGCTCGGCTTCGGCGGGCA
>NZ_JAAGNB010001779.1:0-2822 GCF_010550475.1 Amycolatopsis sp. SID8362 | reverse complement strand
GACAACGCGCTGGCGGTCGCGCCTGGCCTCGCGGACGCGACGCTGGCGGAGACCCGGGTCGGCTTCCGGCCGGGCACCCCGGACGGCCTGCCGATCCTCGGCCTGCTCCGGCCCGGGTTGGCGGTGTCGACGGGCTTCGGCGCGGGCGGCCTGACGAACGCGCCGTTCGCGGGCAAGCTCGTCGCGGCACTGGCGGTGGGGGAGGACCCGGGCTTCGACCTGGCCCCGTTCGCCCCGGATCGCTTCTGAACGGCCACCGCCTCCGCCCGGCGACGGAAGCGGACCTCGCCGCGCTGGTGACGATCCTCGACGGCGCGGTCTCGTGGCTCGGCTCGCAGGGCCTCGATCAGTGGGCGGGGGCGCCGTGGCGCACCGATGAGCTGCGGCCGGGCCTCGCGACCGGCGCGCTCCGGGTGGCGGAGACCGCGGACCCGCCGCGCGTGCCGGTCGCGACCATGACCCTCGGCGAGGAAGCGACGCCCTTCTGGCGGCCGGCGGACGACCGTTCCGCCGCGCTGTACCTCAGTCACCTCGCGGTCGACCGTGCGTTCGCCGGGCTCGGCGTCGGCGCGTGGTTGCTCGACGAGGCCGCGGCGGAGGCCGCGCGGCGGGGCAAGCGGTGGCTGCGGCTCGACGCGTGGAAGAGCAACACCCGCCTGCACGCCTACTACCGGCGGCAGGGGTTCCGGCTGGTGCGGATCGACGGCGGGCCGGGCGGTTCCGGTGCGTTGTTCGAGCGGGCCGTCAGCCTTCGGTGACCAGTTCCAGCGCGTGGTCGCCGGTGCGCTCGACCACCAGGCCCGCCTTCGTGATCACCTTCGCCAGTTGCTCCACAGTGGACGGTTCGGCGCGGGTGGCGGCCAGCACGTGGGCCAGGCGGCCTTTGTACGCCTTGTTGAAGTGGCTGACCGTCACGCGTTCGCCGCGGGCGTTTTCGGTGACGACGCGGACCGTCACCGCGTCCGGGCGGAGCTTGGCGAAGGCCGAGTACGTGCCCGAGCGCAGGTCCACGACCAGGCCTTCGACCGCCTGCAGCACCGGTTCGAGAACCGGTTTCCACAGGCCGCGGACGGTTCCCAGCGACGGGAGGGAGTTGCCGCCCGAAAGGCGGTAGGCCGGGATCGGGTCGGTCGCCGAAACCACGCCGAACAGCGAGGACGTCACCGCCAGGCGGCGGTGGGCTTTCTCCAGGCCCGCTTTCGTGAAGCTCTTCACGTCGAGGGCGTCGTAGAGGACGCCCGTGTAGCGGCGCAGGGCCGGCATCGTCGGGGACGTCCAGAGCTCGGCGTTGCGCGCGACCTCCCCGGCCTGGCGCTCGGTCAGGCCCAGGGCCGCGAGGCTGGCCTGGACGTCGGCGGCCAGTTCGACCAGCGCGTCCGCGAGCTTCGCGCGGGCCGGGTTCAGCTCGGGGAACGACAGCGCGCTCAGGTCCAGCGGGCCGCCGCGGCCGCCGTCGGCTTTGGTCTCTGAAGGGGGGAGGAGCACCAGCACGTGCCGAGCGTAAATCGGGGTGCGCGGGCGCCGCCGCCCGGCCTAGCCTCCCGGCATGGACCTGACCTGGCGCCCGTTGACGCTCGCCGACGTACCGGCCCTGACCCGCCTGTACGCGGCGGCCGAGGAAGTCGACCGGACGGGTGAGCACTTCAGCGAGGAGGACCTCCGCGAGGAGCTGGAAGGTCCCAACATCGACCTGGCCCGCGCCACGACCGGCGCCTGGGACGGCGACCGGCTCGTCGGCTACGGCCTGATCCGCCGCCGTGACGCCGCCGACCCCGTGCACATGATCCGGCTCCAGTCGATCGTGCACCCGGACCACCGCGACGACGTCCTGGGCGGTCACCTGGCGGAGTGGTTCTCGCGGACGAGCCGCGAAGTCCACGAGCGCACCTTCCCGGATGCGCCGCTGGAACTGCACTACGGCCTCCACGAGAACGAGCGCTGGATCGCCGGCGTCCTCGCCGGAGCGGGCTACCGGCACGGCCGGACCATGGTGACCATGCGCGTCGGCCTGGCCGACCTGCCGCCGCAGCCGCCGCTGCCGGACGGCTTCGAGGCGGTGCCGTTCGGGTTCGAGCACGACCGAGCCGTCCTCGATGCCCGCAACGACACCTTCGCGGACCACTGGGGCAGCACGACCTACGAGCTGGCGGCGTGGCGGCACCTGGTCACCGGCTCGAAGGACTTCCGGCCGGACCTGTCGTTCCTCGTCGTCGACGGGGAGAAGGTCCTGGCGTTCGTGCTGTGCCACTTCTACGAGTCCGAATCGGCGGCGACGGGCATCCGCGAGCTCCACGCCACCTGGGTCGGCACCCGCGAGGTCCTGCGCGGGCGCGGGGTCGCCTCGGGGCTGCTGGGCCACACGCTCCGGGCCGCGAAGGCCGCGGGGTTCGACCGGTCGGCGCTCAACGTCGACGTCGACAACGCGCACCGGGCGCTGGGGGTCTACGAGCGGTGCGGGTACCGCGTCGACGACGAGTGGCACGTGTACGTGCTCAGTGATCCACGAGGTTGAGCAGCTCCTCGCCCCGTACGTACCGCCTCAGCTGCTCGGCCGCCAGCTTCTTCGCGCGCGGGTAGAACGACGCCGATCCGCCCGCGATGTGCGGGGTGATCACCACGCCCGGGGACGTCCACAGTGGATGGTCGGCGGGGAGGGGTTCCGGGTCGGTCACGTCGAGGCCCGCGCGCAGCCGCCCGGTGCGGGTCTCCGCCAGCAGCGCGGCGGTGTCGATCGCCGTGCCGCGGCCGACGTTCACCACCAGGGCGTCGTCCGGCAGCGCCGCCAGCTCCGCGCGGCCGAGCAGGCCGCGGGTGGCCGGGGT